>JAWCLH010000001.1:95144-198097 GCA_038851035.1 Thermoplasmata archaeon | reverse complement strand
ACAAGGCCGAGGCGCTGCCCGAGGAGGCAGAGCCCGACATATACATCCAGAGCGAGGAGGGCCTGAAGAAGGCCGAGGACATCGATATCCCGCTCGTCGAGGGGACGCCCGTGGAGCCGCCGGGTGGGCCCGGCGAGGCCCAGAAGGGCGGCCCCGGGGCGCAGGAGAGGAAGGAAGGGGGAGGGGGGGAAGGGAGATAGCCCGGAGCGCAGGAAGGGGTGAGACCGGGAGTGAGCTTTAAAAGGTTATATAGTAAAATCGCTTTAAGGGTGGGCGAATGAGGCTGCAGAGGATAGTGGCGCTGCTCCTGCTTCTCGGCGTCGTCCTGGGCTATGTCATCGCGCCCGCGCTGGCGCCGGCCGCCAAACACGAGTCACAACTCCAGGCCTTCCCAGAAAAGTCTGGCAGGTGGAACCAGTGCGACCGCCTCCAGAAGATTCTGCAGGGCGACAAGAACTTCGAGGTCATGAGCATAGTCGGGAGCCCGACCCTCCTAAGGAACATCAAGGAGCCCCAGAAGACCCTCTACATAGCCGTCGGCGTCGAGGTCCAGTACACGGAGGCGGAGAGGGAGACGATTCGGGAGTTCGTCAGGCAGGGCGGCCGGGTCATCATCGCCGACGACTTCGGCTACGCCGACGAGCTCTCTAACGAGTACGGAGTCACATTCTACGGGCAGCAGATGTACGATGAGAAATATGTCGAGAACAACAGCTTCCCCCTCATTCTGGCCGAGTTCAAGCTCAACCAGTACCTGCTCATGTTCAGCAAGCCCACCGGGCTCGCGAATTTCTCCTACGAGAACCTGACGAAGGCTCCATATATATACACTCTCATCGCAAGGGGGAGCGAGAAGAGCTACGTCGACCGCGACGGCGACAGGCTGATCACTCCCGGCGACGCCCACGAGTACATCCCGACGGTGGTTAAGGTCGAGCTCAACCGCCTGACCGACCCCGACGCCCAGAAGGGCGGGAGGATAGTCTTCGTGGCCGACACCGCGATATTCCAGAACAACCTCCTCCTCAGGCTCGGCGACCTGGAGGCCAAGATGCAGCTGCCCCCGGGGACCAAGAGCTACAAGGGCTTCAACCTCAATGTGATGAGCGGGAGCAACCAGGAGTTCATTCTGGCGCTCGTGAATGACATGCTCCCCGCCGGTGGCAAGATACTCTTCGACGAGAGCCGGCACCCGCAGTCCTCGGGCTACACCTCGGCCGTCTACGGAAGCGTGAAGGCGATCACCGTGGTGACCTCGGACCCGCTGATGGCCGGCCTGCTGTCCATAGGCATCCTGCTGATTCTCTCCGTGGTGGTGGTCAGGGCGAAGGACAAGGAGAGCTGGATACACAAGTTCGACATATCCTCGATATACAGGCGCGCCACCCTTCCGGACACGAGGAGCCAGCAGGTCGAGAGGCTACGCAAGGCGCTGCTGAACAAGGTCAGGGCGACTCACAGCCTCACCCAAGACGAGCTGAGGGCCCTCAAGCCCGCCCAGATCGCTCAGATGGTTCGAGACCACGACCTGAACGAGCTTCTGCTGAACGAGCAGAGGGTCTATACTCCGGAGGAGATTCGCGCCCTCACTGCGAAGCTGAGAGCGTGGGGGAAGGGATAGGCGATGTGGCGAGGAGGGGAGAAGCATAACTGAATGTCCCGAAATCAAGGGATTGCTGACGAAGGAGAGACAGGAAAGGAAGTGAGGAAAATGATAAACCCGCAGGCACCAAACCCAGCCAGCGCGCAGGGTCCCGGGCCAGCCCCCAGCGGGCCAGCACCGGGAGCACCCAGACCGATGCCCGCACCCGCTCCGAAAGCGCCTCCGCCGAGGCCCCCGGCGGGCGCACCGCCGCCCCCGCCGAGGCCCGCGGCCCCGCCAGCCAGAATGGCGCCGGCGATGCCGAGAGCTCCTGGAGCCACGATGGCGGAGATACAGGAGGTCGCCACGACCGCCCGCGCCCTCATGGGCGAGGTGTCCAAGGCGATCATCGGGAAGAGCGAGGTGCTCCTGAAGGTCGCGACCACCATCCTCGCCAACGGCCACATGCTGTTCGAGGACTTCCCCGGGCTCGCCAAGACGCTGATGGCGAACTGCTTCGCACAGGCGCTTGGGTGCACTTTCAAGCGCATCCAGTTCACGCCGGACCTGCTCCCCGCAGACATAACGGGGACGTACGTCTACGACGAGAAGGACAACGAGTTCAAGTTCAGGCCCGGCCCGATATTCACCAACATCCTCCTCGCCGACGAGATCAACCGAGCGCCCCCGAAGACGCAGGCCGCCCTGCTCGAGGCGATGCAGGAGAAGCAGGTCACCATCGAGGGCGTGACCCACAAGCTGCCCCGGCCATTCATCGTCATGGCGACCCAGAACCCGATCGAGCAGGAGGGGACCTACCCCCTGCCCGAGGCTCAGGTCGACAGGTTCATGGTGAAGATGTCGGTCGGGTACCCCAACCGCGAGGAGGAGAAGGAGATTCTGATTCGCAGGGAGCTCAGGCGCAAGGACGACGTGGACCTCGAGGTCATCACCAACCCCAAGAAGGTCATCGAGATGCAGCAGGTGGTCGAGAAGGTCCATGTCGACCCGGCCCTGCTGACCTACATCGTCGAGATCGTGACCAGGACAAGAGAGGACCCGAGGGTTCTGGTCGGCTCGAGCCCGAGGGGCTCGCTGGCCCTGTTCAAGCTGGGCCGCGCCTTCGCCGTCATCAACGGACGGGACTACATCACACCAGACGACATAAAGTTCGTCGCGGTTGTCGCGCTCCAGCACAGGCTGATACTGAAGCCCGAGCCCAGAATCCGCGGCGTGCTGCCCGAGGACATCCTCAAGAAGATATTGGCGGAAGTGCCCGTCCCGGCCGTGTAATCGCGGCCGACCGGGGGGGCCGGCCCGCCCCGGCCCCCCGCCAAAGTCCGCGCGCGGAAACAGAGGGATGTGAACTCAGATGTGGACCAAGAAGAGCGTGCTGGTGCTGGGACTAGCAGTCACGCTGACCTTCCTCGGTCTCGTTTTCAGGAACCTCGCCCTCGAGATGACGAGCGTCGCGCTCCTCTCCTATCTCCTCGTCAGCCTTTTTCTGGTGAGAGTCTCGAGGGTCATACCGCAGAGGAGGCTCTCGAGCGAGAAGCTCTTCGAGGACGGCGACATAACCGTGCAGCTCTCGCTACACAACAAGAGCCTGACGAGAACCGGCTTCCTCGAGGTCAGGGACAAAGTGCCCAAGCAGCTCGACGTCCGCGACGGCAGCAACTACCTGATCGTTGACCTGAGGGGCGGGGAGAAGACCACCATCAGCTACAGGATAGTCGCCCCCCTGAGGGGAATCTACCAGATCGGCCCCGTCTCCCTCCGCTCGCAAGACGTATATGCGCTCTTCTATGAAGAGGTCAACATTGAGGATGTCCAGAACATCACCGTCTTCCCGCGTATCGAGGAGATCAAGGACATCACCATCAAAGCCCGCTCGCTCAAACTCTACCCCGGCGCAACGCCCGTGAAGAGGCCCGGGCCGGGCTCCGAGTTCTTCCTGGTCCGAGACTACCTCCCCGGCGACCCGTTCAAGAACATCAACTGGAAGCAGTACGCGAGCAAGAGGAAGCTTCTGGTCAACGAGCACGAGGTCGAGGCAGTGTCGGACGTGGTGATAATCCTCGATTCCAGGGAGTTCTCAAAATACGGCACCGAGGCCAACAACGCGATAATGTACGGCGCGAGGGCCGCCGCAACACTGACGAACTTCTTCCTCAAGAGGCGCGACAGCGTGGGGCTGATCGTCTACGGTGAGAAGCTCCTCACGATCAAGCAGGGCAGCGGCCAGAAGCAACTCTTCGAGGTCCTGACTGCGCTCGCGGGCGCGAAGCCTGAGGGAAACCTGCCGTTCAAGGGCGTGGTCGACTATACCGCGCCCTTCTTGCCCAAGCGCTCACCGATACTAATAATCTCGAGCCTCGACGGCGACGACACATTCGCGGAGGGCGTCAGCACCCTGAGGGTGCTCGAGTACCCCGTGATCATCATCTGCCCCTCCTCGATAGAGTTCGAGATGGCGGCCCGGGCGAAGACCCGGCAGGGCATCGGAGACCCGCTGCCTTATGAGATTCTCAAGCTGGAGAGGGAGATTCTCCTCTCCGACCTCAGGGGATACGGCGCGAATGTGATCGACTGGGACCCCAAGACGCCCCTGCTGGCCGTGCTGAGAGAGACCAAGCGTATCTGAGGGTGAGACAGATGGCAGCTCCACCACCACCGCCCGCACCGAGACCCCCGGCGGCCGCGCCCCCCACCGCGCGCCCGCCGCCACCGCCAGAGGCGCCTCCGGCGAGGCCAACCGCTCCCGCGGCGCCCGCGCCGCCGCCCGGCGAGGCACCTGCCCGCAGGCCCCCGGTCAACGTCGCGGAGCGATACAGGGAGATCGGGACCATAAGAATTCTGGCCCTGATATTCATGTTCATCGCCGCGTCGATGAGCATCCTTACCTCTTTCGTCGCCTCGGGCGGGTTCTTTGTTGAGTCCGTGGTCGGAATCGGCCTCACCGCTGGAGCCATCGTCTGCGGCTTCATCGCCATCATCAACCAGAGGAACAGGAGGCTCAACAACATCACCACAATCCTCGCGGTCTCTCTGATGGTTGCGGGCGCGGCGGCCCGGCCCGTCATGCTCAGCGTTGGCGAGATGGCGATCACCGAGGTCGAGGTCATCATGTCCCTCCTGTTCGCCATCTTCTTCCTCCTCTTCATCGAGTACACGCACGGCGTTCGCAGGTTCTGGGAGATAGGCGAGATGGCGATTGAAAAAAACCTGAAGGACTTCGATTACGGCCACGTGCTCAGGCAGTACATAGTGATGGGCATGGTCTGGCTGATCGTAATCGTTTGCATAACCGCGGGCATCGTGGGCCTCCAGATGGGCATGCAGGCGGCCTTCCCGGTCCAGTTCGGTAAGAGCGCGGAGATGAATTCCGTCTACGGACTCGCCATAGCCGAGGGCGTTGTTTTCGTCCTCGCGGCCGTGGGAATCTCGCTCGTTCGAGGGAGGAGGGAGTACGCCCAGGGCTTGATGGCCGTCGCGGGCCCGAGGCCGGCCCCGAAGCCCGAGGTCGCGTCCTCGGCGCAGGTATTCACGCCCGGCAAGGAGCCCGCGCCCACTGGCCTCTCGGCAACCGCGCCGCCGCCGAGGGCGAAGTAGTCCCGGGCTTCAGGGCGCGGGCGGGGCCCCGACTTAAATCACTCCCGGGCCGAGTCCCACAGGCCCCATACTTTCGAGCCATTTGAGCGCTTCCAGAGGGGGCGCAGTGCGCGGCCTGAATCGATGGTACTTGCGAGCGCCATCCTAGCCCCCGCCGCCCCCTCCAGCCCCCCCGCCCGCGAGCTCCCTCTCGAGCTCCTCCGATTCCCGCGCCACCCCCTCCTCCATCTCGCGCATCGAGGCCTCGAGTCTAGCGGCGAGCTGTCGGTCGGAGAGGGCGAGAATTCTGGCCGCGAGGAGGGCTGCGTTGGCACCGCTGTCGAGCCCGACGGCCGCGACCGGGACTCCCGGCGGCATCTGGACGACGGACAAAATCGCGTCGAGGCCGAGCTTGCCGCTGACGGGGACTCCGATCACGGGCCGAATCGTGCGTGAGGCGACTGCGCCAGGCAGGGCCGCGCTGAGGCCGGCGACCGCAATGAAGACCTCGGCGTCCGAGCTCTCGACGAGTCTCCTCAGGCGCTCCGGGCTCCTGTGCGCAGAGGCGATGTGGACCGAATGGGGAACTCCAAGTTTGGCGAGGGTCTCCGCGGCGCTTTTCGCCACCGGGAGGTCGGATCTGCTACCGATGAGTATCATGACGCCGGGCATGTTCACCCGACCCCCTCACCCCCTGCTAAAAAAGGTCCCCTGCGCCGCCAAACCCACAGGTCCCACCCAACATCCCCCGCGCTTCCCTTCAAATGGCGCTCTCGAGGACACACAGCCGGGCCCGCCCCAATTCCACCCGGGCTCTCCCATGACTGAGGCCCTCGCCGCGACGTCCGCCCTCACGACTTCATTATCGCGACCAGGAATATTCCGAGCGCCGCGAGGCCTCCGATTATCGCCCCCACGACCGCGAGAAAGCCGCCGATGACGAGGTCCGAATTCCAGTCGATGGGCGGATTGGACGAGGCTCCGAAGAGACCCGAGAACCAGAGCAGGATGATCACGCCGACCAATCCGAGAATTATCAGACCCCCGCCTATTGACCTGCTCCTTCCAGTACCAAAGTAGGCGGTAAAGGCCCCCGCGAGAATCGAGAATATTCCGAACGCGAGAACGAGCATGCTCAGGAAGAGGTCGAGAAACACAACGTCGGCCATGGCAGCACCTCAGAACTTTATTCCGGTCAGGGTTTTGGTGTCTATGACGCCAGGTATCGAGCGAATTTTGTCGACGACGATCTGGCCGAGGCGGTTGAAGTCCTCAGCCTCGACCTTGGCAATCAGATCGTACTCCCCGAACAGGGGGTGGAGCTCGACAATCTCCTTGACCTTGCTCAGCTCCGTGTAGACGTCGTGCTCCTTCGCCGGCGCGGTGCTAATAAGAACGAAGCCGATTGCCATTCCCTCACCTTCACCCATGAACCGTGACGGTGGCTATAAATGTTTCTACATGCGCCTTTGCGCCCGTGAGGGGAGCTCCCGCCGGCCTTCGCGTCCAGCCAAGCCCTATCGCTCCGCTCGCGCGGGGGCCGAGCGAGCTCACTCACGCCCCTCCCCCCTCCCCCCTTCCCGACCGCCCCGCGGCCCCCGCCGCTCCCCTTCCGACTCCGCCAGCCTCCCGTCTTTACGTCTCCCGAGCCCGCGCTCCCTCTCCGCGCGCCTCATCTCCAGTATCCTCTCGAGCCCGAGCCTCCGGCGGACCATCGCGCGCCTCCGGATGAACGAGCTTCGCCCCATGAATCCGATGAGCGCAGAGACAACGAGAAGCGCGGCGATTCCGACTGGGCCGGGCGGTCCGTAGTGGACGGTGGTCAAAATCAGAAGGCAAACGAAGGAGACGAGGAGCGACAAGAGGAACACCAGCCCCGCGAGACGCTCCTCTGAGATTCTCGGGGGCCCGCGCGGCCCCTCGCCTGATTCCTCCGCCCCCAGCCGCTCCCAAACCCCCTCTTTACTGCCGACAGCGTCTTCCCCGGCGACACCCCTGTCCGTCATCACCGGCAACCTCCATATGGAGCCAAGCCGGCGCGCCCTGCTCCTTCCCCGGTCCAGCGCCGGGCCCTCGTAAGCGCAGGTCCGCGCGCATCGTGATGAATGTCCCGTTAGATATATCGTTTTGTAGGGGGTGCGATCGCGAGTTGCCCGCAATTGCTCCGGATTTCGTTCTCCTCGAGTTCGCCGACGCTGACGATGACCTCGAACCCCGCTCTCCGGAGCTCCCTGACGAGCGGGTGGGTCCCGTCCGTGTGCTCCGGCGCCAGAGGACTCACGAGGCCCGCTCCCAGCGCGCTCTCGGTCGGGTTGACCGGCGTGAGCTTGACCGCGAAGTGCGCGGGGTCGAAGAGAGAGGCGATCTCGGCCGCGTCGACCGGCAGGCCGGGGGAGAGGGCGAAGTTGAGCGTCACCCTCCTCCCGGTCCCCCCGTGGAAATCCTCGCCGTAGCCCGCGATTCTCTCCAGACCCCATTTGCGCACCGGAATCAGCCAGTCCCGGACGCGCTCGTCGGTGCTGTGCACCGAGAACTGGAGCTGGAAGGAGCGCTCGAAGAGCCGGTGCTTCAGCCCGGCGAGGCGCTCGAAGAAGAGGCCGGCGGAGGCCGGCGCGACCGTCGAGACGCAGGGCATCAGCCCCGGGCGGCCGTACCTGCCGGCCATCCGCTCCATCGCCTCCAGCACCGCCGGGTTGAGCGCGGGCTCGCCCATTCTGGCGAACTGGACCTTGAACTTCCTCGCCGGAACCCGCATGTCCGGCCAGTGCCTCCCCACCAGGAAGTCGAGCTGGGCGAGAATTTCATCCGCAGTAAGGTTCCCGTGGAAGGCGCGGCCGGCGTCGCAGAAGCGGCAGCCGACCGGGCAGCCGAACTGCGACGAGAGAATCGCAACCCACTTCTCTTCTATCGAGGGACTCCCGGAGAGAGAGTCGACGAACTCCGCCCGGAGGCGGTCGTCGCCCCTGAAGCGCGCGACGAAGACCCTCGCCAGACCCTCCCTGCCGTTTTCGTGGATGATGTCCATCATCGCGGCCGCTCCTCCACCGGCTTCCATCGTCATTCGCCGCTCCCCCTCTCCCGGTCCCTTCCCCTGTCCCTGCTCCTCCCGGTCAAATCCTCCCTCCTCCCGGTCCGCGCCTCGCCTCCTCCTTCCCCCAGCCCTCCCCTCCCGCGCCCAGGAACTCCGCCGCGTCCATCGCAGCCGCAACGCCCATCCCCGCCGCAACCGCGACCTGCCTGTACCTGCCGGCGGAAAGGTCGCCGACGACGTAGAGGCCGGGAACCCCCGTCCTGCCGGTCAGGGGGTGGGGCCTGAGCTCCGAAAGGGGCAGGGGCAGAATCTCCTCTCTGGGCTCCTTACCCGTTGCCGTGAGGACATCGTCGGCGCTCAGCTCCCCGGCCGCGGTCTCCACCCTGAAGCCCCTCGCGGTCCGGGAGACGCCCTTCAGGGGCGCGGACTGGATGAGAAGGACCCCGGCGCGCCTGCACCTCTCGACGAGCAGGGGCAGGGCCGAGGGCCTGCCGCGGCAGACGACGCTCACCCGCGAGGCCACCCGGCACAGCCGCAGGGCGCAGTCGAATGCGGCGTCGCCGCCCCCGATAATCACCACGCGCCTCCCCCTGTATCTCCTGAGGTTCTCGAGTCCGTAAACCGACGGGAGCTCCCCGGGGCCCCGCGGCCCCGCCCCCGCAGCCACGACCACAACCCTCGCGCGCCTCATGCCGCGCCGCGTCTCGACAGTGAACGGCCCCCTCCCGCTGACGCGCAGGACCTCGTCCCTGAGAATTCGCAGACCGGCGGCCCGCGCCCAGCCGGCGAGCCTCAGCGCGAGGCGGCGTCCCGGCATCGGGGAAATGCCCGGGTAGTTCTCGACCAGGGAGGCCGAGTGGAGCTGGCCCCCGGGCCTGCCCCGCTCGATCGCGATCACCCCCAGCCCGCTCCTGACGAGCTGGACCCCGGCGGCGAGTCCGGCGGGGCCCGCGCCGACGACGATGGCGTCGAGAATCTCGCTCCGCGGGGCCCGGAACGCGCGTGCGCTCCGGCGCGCGGGCCTCACGGCCGTCGCCCTCCCCTCGTCCGGCGCAGCATTCCGATTCCCCCCACACACCGCCGCACTCCCCCCCGCCCGTCCGGCCCCCATCCGGCGCCTCTCCACCGCCGCATTACCCTCCCCCATCCTCGAGCTTGGCTCCGGCGCCCCCGCCCCGCCCCCGCACTCCGCAGGCCCCCTCCCCATTTCTGCCCGCCGAATTTCCCCCGCTCCCGCCGCCATTTTCTTCCCCGGTTCCCCCCTCCCACGCCACCCATCGCTCCTTCCGCCGCTCCTCCATCACGCTCCGCTCTCCCCCACACCACCCGGTGCGCGCCCCGTCCCTCCCGGGCTCTCATCCACCTCCTGTCCTCCGCCCCCGCCCGGTCCACCCCAGCCTCTCCATCAGCTCCTCGCAGCTCAGGACCTCGGCGAAGCCGTCGGCTAGCGTCCTCAGCGACGACAGGTGCAGGGCCTCGTCCTCGGTCGCGGTCGCGTCCATCAGGAAGACGACCTGAAAGTCGCGCATGAACGCGTCTCGCGCTGTGGTCTCGCAGCACAGGTGCGTCATGACGCCGGAGACGCAGACGGTCCCGACCCCAAGCCGCCGGAGCCTGCGCTCCAGACCGGTTCCGAAAAACGCCGAGTAGCGCGTCTTGCGCACCACCGGAGAGCCCCGGCTCTCGAGCCTTGGGTCGAGCTCGCTGAGCGGGTCCGTGTCATAGATGCACTCCCTCCACCAGACGCCCATGAGGCCCTCGTCGCCCCTCCTGTGGGCGTGGCGGGTGAATATGACGGGCGCCCCCCTCCTCCTGAATTCGCCGACGAGTGCGAGCAGGCGCGGCAGAATCGCCTCTGAGGCCGGGAGGTACGCGTGAGATTCAGGCGATGTGAAGTAGCGCTGCATATCTATCACGAGCAGCGCGGCTCCTTGCGGCTCGATGGAATAGGGATGCCTACTGTATCTCGCCAGCGCCCTCCTCCAGACCCGCGTCCGCTCGTCGATATTCCTGAGGGTTACATAGGGCCTTTCCGCCATCACCCACACCCGCCCTGCGAGGCGCCGGAACGACCTGAGGCCATAATTTACTTTCCGCCCGGGTCCTCCGGAATTCCGGCCACGATACCCACCGCTGCAGCGCGGGCGCAGGCAACCTCCGCCGGACACCCCCATACCCCATCGCCCTCCCGGAGAGGCGGCCCCCCATGCGCTGCCGCCCGTACCATTTTCGCAAGGGCCGGAAAAAATCAGCCGAATATCCCGAGGAGGGCGGTCCCCTCGACGTCCAGAACGTAGACCAGCTGGCCGGTCTCGACGTCCACGGCGGCGCCGAATGTGCTGCCCTCCCTGTAGAGCGAGTTCGTCTGGACGAACCAGGCGTAGTCCGCGCTCGGGAACTGGATGCCGGTCAGGGTCTCGATGAGCTGGTAGCCCGCGCCGCCTCCCCCGAGCCCCGCTACGCCCAGATAGTAGTTGTTGTCCTTCCAGTCGATCTCGCCCGTTCTGGAGCTTAGGACCCTCGCCCTGACCTCTGGGTGAAGGAGCATTATGTCCTCGCCCGAGGCCAGCGTGCAGCCCTCGGGCGCCATCCTCTCGCGCGGGAGCTGAGAGGTCCCCCTCCTCAGGCCCCAGTCGTGCTCTATCTGGACAAGCTCCGTGTAGACCGTCTTGAGACCGACGAGCCTTCTGGTCACGTTTTTTATGACGACGATGCTATAGCTGAAGTTGCTCTCGCCCCTCTCGCGCGCGGCCTGGTACTCCGCCCTCGTGGGCTGGAAGCTGAAGGTCAGGTTCCACCTGTAGGTGCCGGCTTTATTGTTTACGTCTGTCGGGTCCAGAGAGGCGTTGTACTGCGCGCCCGAGACGAAGACCCTCCTCCCCGGGTAGCTGTACCTGTTCAGGAAGTCCTGCAGACCCGTCGAATTCTTCTTCGCCTCCTCAATCGCCTCCTCGATGCCGAAGTCGAAGCTGCTGGAGGTGATGCCGACGCCGTCGAGGGGAGCGGTCTGCCAAACTGAGAACTCGCCCCTCGGGTGCCGCTTCGCAAAAACCGTCTCCGCTGGCTCTCCCCACGGAATCGGCACGGTGCCGGCGGTGTATCCCCCGCGAGCCATCGTGTTCTCGGTCTCGAGCACGAAGCGAGTCATATAGACGTTGCCCTGCTGGTCCCTGTCGTACCAAGTCTGGTTGCTCAGGCTGTGCCTCTTAACCGGGAATGGGCACTCGCTGGATATCCATATGCTCTCGTTGAACCAGAAGAAGCTCTCGCTGCTGTTCCCCGCCTCCTGCCCGAATAGGTCCGCGCAGACGTCGATTCTCAGGGCCTTAAGGCCCGCGATTCTCTGAGCGGAGGGCACGGACCAGTTGTACCTCGTGCCGATGGTGAAGTTGTACTCTTCATAATAGGTGTCGATCGTGAATGTGCCGCTGTCGCCCCGCCGGAGCGTCTGGCCGCGGGCGAAGAGCTTCTCGTCCACCGTCTCCTCGAGCTCCCTGTTCGGGTCCGGGTAGGCATCGGCCTTCCCCCTGAAGCTCAGGGGTACGTTGTACCTCGGCAGGCGGTCGATCTCGACCGAGCCGGTTGTGTAGGAGTTGATGATTCTGCGGGTGTTGAGCTCGTGGAACTCCTTCCTCTTCGCATCGAGGCTCCCCCCTATTGTCAGGGGCTCGCCGCCGCTGGAGGCGGTGTATAGCTGGAACGTCCCGGAGGTGTCAATGTCGTATTCCGCCGCCGAGTGGAGCTCCCAGAAGCCGTCCCTCGCCTCCTTCACACCGGCCCAAGCCCTCCTGAGCTGGCCCCTCACTGTCAGCTCGTAGTCCTCCCACTCGCCGGAGCTCTCGTTCCTCCAGTAGAGCTGGGCGTAGACCCTGTACTCGTAGGTGATGAGGTCGTAGAGGCGTGGCTGCGGGACTGTGACCGTCAGGTTCCCCAAGTCCTCCTCTCCATCGCCGCTCCCGGCGCCGAGCCAGCCCCCGCCCCCAGCACCGAGCTTCGTGTAGGCATAGGCGGTGTTGAAGAGTAGCGCGCAGACCGCGAGCGCCCCCAGCACCGATTTCAAGGACGCTTCCGCCCTATCACCCCGCCTTTTAAACCCGCTCGTCCTTATTAACTTTGTTGGTGGGGCGGTCTAGCCGCCGGGGGCATAAATAACTCCAAGCGAGGGCCGGCTCGTCGATTCGCAAGGGAAAGGCTGGAAAGCCGCGGGTTTTACATTGGATGAGCCCTAATATTTACGCATTCGCCAGTGATTTCCGCCTGAAGCTCCGGGAGCCCCGCCTTCTCCTGACCCATCCGTCTTATCCTCGCGTGCACTCTCTTCCCCAACCCCTCCGCCACCTCTCCACACCCTCACTCCACTAGCCGCCTTTCCCTCCCTCTCTCCCAGCTCTGCCCCCCCTCCCCTCCTCCCTCCTTGCGTCTCCCTCCGCCCCGTCCCTCTTCATACCCGCCGGGGCATCGCCGGGCCCCCCTTTCGCTCCATGACTGTTCTTCTCCCCGCGCTCCGCCCCCTCCCTCCCTATGCCTGTCTTCTCGGCCCCCGCCGCTCTTGTGACGAAGAGGAGCGCGGCGGGAGGAATCGTCAGAACGGAACCAGCCGCCGCCAGCCAGAAGGCCGGCGACCACGAGAACCACCTCCCGTAGCCCGTCAGCTCGATGAGCGCCTGAACGCCGAGGACGTAGAAAACCACGGCGAGGAGGGCCAGTGCGGAGCCGGCCGCGCAGAGCTTCCACGCCCATCGCTTTTTCAGATAGAGGGGGGCGATGGAGGCGGCGACGAGCGCCGCCGCGGCGACGCTCAGCGGGAGGGCAATCAGCATCAGGCCGATTCTCAGCGTCGTGGAGGTGCCCATGGTCCACAGGGTTATATTCCTCGGGGGCGAGGCCAGCTCCCTATAGACTCCCTCGCCCAGCCTGTTCGAGTTGTTGAAGCTGTCGCGCAGGTGGAGGTGGACGCCCGCGACGAGCCGGAACTCGCCGTAGTCGCCGTCCACGGCAACGCCGGCGGAGTAACTCCTCCCGTCCCCGGGCCTCCTCAGCGCGTCGCTCGGCGAGGCGCTCCAGACGACCCTCGAGAGCTCTCGGCCGCCCTCCGTCCTGCGGAGCTCGAGCCAGACCCTCTCGATGACGAGCTCCGAGACATTCGAAGCGGAGAGGAGCTCGACCCTCACCCCCGCCTCCTGCTCGATTCCCACCGGCCACCACGGAATTGTCCGGACGAAGGTCGTGAGCCTGGTCTCAGCCGTCCCGTTCTGGGGCGGGGGCCATGTGTAGGATGTTACGTAGTTGACCTTTTCCTTCACCGTCCCCTTGACGAAGCCGATGGTCTCCTGAAAGTCACCGAGGCCCGTCAGGAAGACCTTGCTGTCTTTGATTTTTGAGGGGACGGCCCCTCCCCCGATCAGCCCCGCGCCCTCCAGATTCGCCTCGTAGCTCACGCCGTACTCGAAAACCTCGGCCCTCAGACTCACGGGGACGGGGCCGAGCCTTGTGTCGACATTCAGGGCGGCCCAGGGCAGAAGGGCGGCGATTAGAATCACGGCGGCGGAAGCGATGGCCAGAACCGCTCCGGCGACCCGGAGCAAACCAGACCCGGACCGCCAGCTTGGAGGGCGGTGGGAGGAAGGCTCCGTGCGCTCTGCCCCAACACCTCTTCCCGACCGCCTTTCGGACACCCCGCGGACCTCCGCTCGCGTCGATAGCTCGCGGATGTATTTCATTATTTCTCCACTGGGGACTGGACCACAAAATTATTATCCTGTCAGCCGCTCTCCGGCTCGGTCCGAATGGCATTCATCTGGGGAGAGGCGACGCGCTTCATCGTGACCCTTCTGGCCGCTCTCCTCGGCCTCATCGCAGTCCTGATGATTCCGGGCGAGAGGAGAATTCGGGAGGGCCGGGCCGAGGGCTACATGAGGAGCGGAAGGTGGCTCGTTCTCATTCTCGGCCTTTTGATTCTGGGGGCGGCGCTCGGGCTGGGCTACGAGTGGCTCCGCCTCAGGCAGCGCGACTTCTGGGTCACGTGGAACCTCCTCATCCTAACCCTTCTCGGCATCGGCGTTCTGGCCGGCAACTTCCGGACGATGCGCCTGATAAAGAGGAGGGCGGAGGGCGAGGTGATCGAGGTCGAGGCCGTCGAGGTGGAGGCAGGGGGGAGTGAGTCGGAGGAGCGGGAGAGGCCGTGAATGCGCGTCCATCATCCGCTCAGGCGCGTTGCGCCGGAATGGAGGATGACGAGGCCGCACAGTCCGGCAGCGCCGGGCAGAGTGGCGGGAGGGCGGAGGGCGGAGGGGCCGAGGCGCCCGCCGCCGGGGATGCTGCGCCGGGCCGCTAGAGCTCCTTCGATGGCGAGCCATCGACGGCAAGCCCGTCCCTCTCTCTCAAAAAATTCCTCGATGGAGAACGAGGAGCCCTCCGTACGGAAGCGGGTGGTGAGGTGCAGCCCGGACAGAAATCATTTTCTTCCCTCCGGGCAATTTAAGCCAGAGACCGATGCCCCTGTTCAGGAAGCCGGCCGCAGCCCATGCCGATGCCCTGCTAGAGAAGCTCGCCCCTCTCCAGAAGAATATCCTTGACGCGGGGCTGCGCGCATCCTTCGTCGAGGACTTCAGGCAAAGTATGGAGGCCCTCTGCGCCGAGCTCGAGAAGCGGCCGGAGTCGGACCCGCACAGGAGACTCGCCTCGATGCTCCGCGTCGCCTCGCTCGGCCTTCAGGAGGACGAGTTCACCACGCCCAAGCTCGAGGCCTTGAGGCACTGCTTCATGGTCCTCGGGGCCTCGGCGATGGCGGAGGATGAGCTCAGGAGGTGCCACTTCCTCCTCCTTCAGGCGGGGCTGCTGGGCATCGGTTTCTCCGGGGGGAGGCGCGTGACGGTGGATGGGAAGTACTGATTAATGAGGGAACAGGTATCGAAGGGGTCAGGCGATGTGATGGGCGGGTCATTCTCTGCAAGATTTAGTGCTCTCGGGTCCTGGACCACCCAGCCTTCGGGCCGGGGATGGGGTGGGGGCATCCCAGCCGTTGCAGAGGATTGATTTCTTCGCCTGATATTCTAAGAACGAGAGCCCCATCATAATTTTGGAATTCTCTCTAGCCGAATGGATATTCTCTCGGGTCAAAAGGGCGGGTGAAAGGTGGAGCTGGGAGATTCTATCTCCAGAGACAAAAAAGGACGCACTGGATGGACGGGTAGTCCGGAATATCCCACTGGGACAAAACACCGACACAAAATTAGGCGACGCAAACCGTTGTGCGGGACCACCCAGATAATCGATTGAGCAATTGTTGAGCTCTTTAAATAATTGATGGTGACGGAACCCCCGACGGCGTCGAGCTCTGCGGATACTCCATTCGGGTCAAAACGCCCACGGGCTCTTCAATGCTGAGCGGCATCGTTTCCGACCCGACAAACGCGGACACGGACGGCGACGGCCTCTGGAATGGTCCGGAGCGCAGATTCACGGACGCTCTGAAGCGCGACACTGACGACGACGGCGTCTGAATGGGCCGGTGCGATGGCCGGGGCTCCGGCGTCTGGTGGGCGGTTCAGTGCGAGGGCGCACTGAGCGGCGGTGCTGAGGCTCGCGCGGCTCACCGTCATGGAAATCCGGGCGGTTCCTCCCGACGTCCTGGGGGCGCGCGCAGTGAGCCCCCCATCCTCGCCACAGTGAGGGAGCGGCGGGGTCGCAGAGGCGTGATCGCTGCGCGATACGGAGCCTTTCTGCAGTATCCCGCCTCCCCGCGCGGCTGCGGAGGGGGGCGGGGAGCGGCGCCGAGCCGGACCGGCGCGCCTCTTTCACCCATTCCCCCTCCAACTCTTTATATCACGAATTACATACGCCCAGAGGGGCAGGGAGTGGTTCGCTTCGCCCACATGGCCGACGTTCATCTGGGCGCATTCAGGGAGCCCGCGCTGCGCGAGGCCAATCTGGAGGCCTTCCTGTCCGCGCTGGACATCTGCGAGAGGGAGCGCGTGGACTTCGTCCTTATTTGCGGGGACCTATTCCACAACAGCCTTCCCGACATGGGCGTGGTCGAGAGGGCCACGGCCCGGCTCCGCAGGCTCATCGACGGCGGGACGCCCGTGTACATCGTCTACGGAAGCCACGACTTCAGCGCGACGGAGAGGTCGATGGTGGATGTGCTCCACAGCGCGGGCGTGTTTGTTAAGGTGGCCAGGGCGCGAACGTCGGAGGATGGGGGCGTGGTCATAGAGCCGACCGTGGACCCCGGGACGGGCACTGTCATAGCGGGCCTGCCGGGGAGGAGGCTCGGTCTGGATAGGGTATACTACGAGAGGCTCGACGCCTCCGAGGCGCTCGGCCTCCACGGCGGCGGGGGGGGCGATGGCGCCAGAGATGACGGAGATAGCGGAAGGAGCGGAGGAGCCGAGGGGGGCGCGCGGAGCGTGGCCCCGAGAATCTTCGCTTTCCACGCGGCCCTCAGTGAGCTGAAGCCCCGAGAGCTCTCCGAAATCGAATCGATGCCCGCCTCTCTGCTCCCGCCGGGGTTCGACTACTACGCCGGGGGCCACGTGCACAAGAGGGTGAGGGCCGAGCTCCCGGGTCTCGGGACGGTCGCCTACCCCGGCCCGCTCTTCGGCGACGGCTACAGGGATCTCGAGGCGCGCGAGGAGAGGGGGTTCTACATCGTCGAGCTGGAGCGGGGGAGAGCGCCGAGGCTCGAGTTCAGGAGGGTCCCCTCACGCAGAATCGTGGTCATCGAGGCCGACGCTTCGGGACGCAGGCCCGAGGACGTGAGCGCAGAACTCAGGGGGAGGGCTGGGGAGGCGGACGCCGCGGGGGCGATAGTGCTCATCAAGGTATCGGGCCAGCTAGCCTCCGGGAAGGCCTCCGAGGTGGACACGCAGCTCCCGCGCGCCCTGCTTTTGGAGACCGGGGCCTACACCGTCTATGTTAGCCGGAGCGGTCTTGAGTCGAGGGAGCAGGCGGGGGCGAGGTTCGAGCCGGGCCGCACGAGGGCCGAGACAGAGGATAGAATTCTCAGGGAGCATCTGGCGCGCGGGGTCTTCTCCCTCCCGGAGCTACGCCCGGAGGAGGCTCTGGTGCGCGCGAGGGAGCTACTGCGCGCTCTCGGCGGCGAGATGACCGGGACGCAGGAGGAGCAGAGGGCGGAGGCCTCGGCGCTCGTGGAGAGGGTCCTCCTCGGACCGCTCGGGCGTGAGGAGGGCGGCGCGGCCCGCGGGGCCGCTGAGGCCTTTTCTGGGGCCGGAGCTCCGGGCGCTATTCCAGAGCTCCGGGGAGAGGTGGGGGCTGGAGTCGGGGAGCGGGAAAGGGTAGCGGAGAGGGGTGAGGGGAGACCGGCGAGCTCCTCCAGGGCCGCGCCCGCGGGCGCGTCCGCGGCCTCCCGGAGGGGTCTGGCGAGGACGAGGCAGACGAGGCTCGGAGAATGAGGGGAGGTGCGGGGGTTGAGCATCGGCGGAACCCGGGAATTGCTCTTGCCGAGAATCGGGCCGGGATTCGCTCGGGAGCGCGCGGGCGGTCGTGGCGCAGCGTGGCCCCGCGCGGTCAGTGGGGGTAAGTGTGGGGCCCGGGAGAGAGCGGGGGCGATACCGGGATGATAATCAGGTCGATAGCCCTAGGGAACATCAGGAGCTACAGGGAGGCGGAGCTCAGGCTCCCGGAGGGCGTGGTCCTCTTCGAGGGCGACATAGGCTCGGGCAAGTCAACGCTGCTCTATGCAATCGAGCTAGCGCTATTTGGGCTTGCGGAGGAGAGCACTGATTTCTACCTGAGGAGCTCAGAGAGGGAGGGGTGGGTGAGGCTCGAGCTCGAGCTGGGGGGGAGGGAGTACACTTTCTACAGGAGGTTCAGGCGCTCTGGCTCGGGAGGGGGCACTGTCGAGTGCCGAATTCGCTCGGACGGCGCGTGGACGGACTACAGCGCTGAAGAGATGAAGGCGGAGGTTCTGAGGCTCCTGGGGTTCAACGAGCCACCGTCGTCGAAGGCGAAGTCTGTGATCTACCGCTACGCGGTCTTCACGCCTCAGGAGGAGATGAAGAGAATTCTGGAGATGAAAAAGGACGAGCGGCTCCAGACCATTAGGAGGGCCTTCAGGGTCGAGGAGTATAGGGTCGCTCGGGAGAGGGCGAGGGCGGCCGCGAGTGAGCTCAGAATCAGGTCCGGCGAGCTCGAGGCCGTGAGGGGGGAGCTGGAGGGGCTCAGGATTGAGCTCTCCGCCAGGGAGGAGGCGGTCAGGAGGAGCTCGGCAGAGCTCGAGGAGCTTGGCCGCCGAATTGCCATGGCCGCCGACGAGCTCCGGTCGCTCGACAGCGAGCTCGAGGGACTCGAGAGGCTCAGGGCGAGGAGGGACGAGCTCGAGGCCAGCGCCGGGAGGCTAGGGGAGAGGGTCGGCCAGCTTCAGGCGTGGCTCTCACAGGCGTCGGCGGAACTCGAGGCGATGCGCGAGGGGGCCCGGAGGCTCGGGGAGCTCAGGCCGGAGGCCGAGAGGGCCGCAGAGCTGGAGCGGAGGCTGGAGGAGCTCGAGGCCCGGCTGAGGGAGGCGCGGAGGGCCGAGGCGGAGCTCGCGCGCCTCCGGGAGAGGCTCAGGAGTTGTGAGGAGAGAATCGCCGCGCTGGAGGGCGAGGAGGGGAGGCGCCGGGGGCTCGAGGAGAGGGCGGAGGCGCTGCGGGCCGAGGTGGCTCAGATGCCTTCGGTTGAGAGCAGCCTCGAGGGCCACACGACAGAGCAGGCGAGAATTCAGCAGAGAATTCGCGTGCTCGATGAAAAGCTCCGGGAGCTCGGGGAGGAGAGGCGCTCGCTGGGGGAGCTGGAGGGCAGGGGCAGGTGCCCCAGGTGCGGTCAGGAGCTCTCCCCAGAGCACCTCAAGGCCCTTTTGGGCGAGCTCGAGGGGAGGAGCAAGGAGCTCGCTGAGGAGAGGATGGCGCTCGCTGCTAGACTGGAGAGAAGGGAGGAGAGGCTGCGCGCGTGCAGGGAGAGGCTCCGGGAGCTCGAGGAGAGGTTTCGGGAGCTCAGGGGGGTCGAGGAGGCGCTCAGGGAGCTCGGGAGGACCATCGCGGAGAGGAAGAGGCTCGTGGCCGAGAGGGAGGAGCTCGCCGAGAGAGTTCGGGCGCTGGAAGGTGGGGAGGACGTGGCGAGGCTGGAGGCCGAGGCGGAGGGCCTCCGGGCGATGAGGCCTCGCTGGCAGGCCCTGAGGAGGGAGCTCTCGGTGCTCGAGGGGAGGGTTGCGGAGCTCTCGCTCAGGGAGGCGGTTTTCGAGACGAAGAAGAGGGAGCTCGGGAGCGCTCTGGAGGAGCTCGGGAGGGTCCGGCAGGAGCTGGAAGGGCTGAGGGCGCGCTACAGCGAGGAGCTGCACCGGGAGGTCAGGGCCAGAAGGGAGGAGGCGCTGGGCCGCTTGGGCTCCCTCAGGGCGACCGCGTCGGAGAGAAAGAGGGCTCTGGAAGAGGCGAGGGCGGAGCTGGAACGGGGCTCGAGGAAGCTGGCGGAGAGGGAGGCGAGGGCGCGCGAGCTGGAGCGCCTGAGGGAGGCCGCGAGATGGCTCAATGAGTGCTTCTGCCCCGCTTTAGAGTCGATTGAAGTACACATTCTCGCTGGCATCAACGCCGATTTCGAGAGACACTTCAGGAAGTGGTTCGGGATGCTCGCCGAGGGGACCGAGCTCGACGTCTCGATAGACGAGAGCTTCACGCCAGTCGCGACCCAGGCCGGCTACGAGCTGGACATCCGCTCCCTTTCCGGCGGCGAGAAGAACTCCGTGGCTCTAGCCTACAGGCTCGCTCTCAACCATATGGTCCGCGAGGTTCTGGGCGCGGGGAGCGGCGAGCTCTTGATTCTGGATGAGCCGACCGACGGCTTCAGCAGCGAGCAGCTCACGAGGGTCAGGGACGTTCTTCGGGAGCTCGGCGCGAGGCAGCTGATTCTCGTCTCGCACGAGCGCGAGCTCGAGGGCTTCGCAGACCACATATTCCGCGTGGTCAAGGAGAACGGGGAGTCGAGGGTGGAGGGGGGTGGGCGATAGCGCCCGGTCCTGTCCACGGCGCGCGGGCCCGTCACTCCGGGGAGCCGGCCGCGGGGCATATCGAGGAGCCCGGAGGGTAACTCCGGGGGCGGCCGGGGCAACGATGATCATGTAACCCGGGCGGTGCCCATTGGGCCGATGCTGTCCGGGAGGGTCACCGGGGGGCACTTCTCATGACAGTTTTTAAACTGTTTTTTAGCTTTTAGATTGATATACCAACATGATTAAATATCGATATTAATTACGAAGCGTCGGTGAATGGATGACCGCCCGTTGTCCGCGCGCAGATATAGTGATTGGATTTCTGACCGATTCCTCCAACGCGGATGCACGGACCCATGCCCCGCCGGCCTCCGCCGACCCACTCAGACTGGGGCTGCTGGGAATGTTCCTCGCGGCGCTCGCGTGCCTGCTCATCGCGTCCGCGCCGGACGCCTCGGCCTGGCAGTCCGGCGACGCCTACTCCGGCTCCGGCGACTGGATTATAGACGACCCCACGATTGTGGCGGGGGAGTCGTTGGTGGTCACGGGAAAAATCGACATCTTGAGCAGCCTGACCGTCTACAATTCTAAGATTTTCATAGACCAAAGCTCCGATGGCCAGTACACCCTGAACGTGGCCTCCGGCGGGAAGCTCCTGTTCTACCAGAGCCTCCTCGCCTCCTACGACTCCTACGACTACAAATTCACGGTCTACGGTACCCTGCACATCAACGAGAGCGAGGTCTACGATATGTGGGGCGACACATCCTCGTGGGTGGGGGGCATCCAGCTCCACTCGACCTCCTCGGCCAAAATCGAGAACAGCTACATCGCCTACGGCAAGACCGGCGGCATTTATATTAACAGATGCTCACCAACGATACAGTACAACAATATATATAATAACGGGTTCGGGGGCAACGAGAAGTACGCCTACGGCATCTATGCGATCAGCGATGGGACAACCAGCTCGCTTATACAATACAACACGATTAGCAACAATTATTATACAACAAGCTCTATGTATTATGGCTATGGTCTCAGGAGCGATTCACAGGGCATTAATGATGTGATTTTGGGCAACACCTTCTCCGGAAACGGATTCTCCACCACCGGCTCCTCCTATGGCTACCAGATTTACCTCTCCTCCTCCAGACCCACCATGAAGGACAACTCTTTATACTACGGGCAGTACGGAATCTACGCCGAGTCCTCCTCGCCCCCGAAAATCACCGGCGGGAGCATCTACACATACGCGCGGGCGAGCGTGACGGCCTACGGGGTCTATGCTACCAGCTCGACCCTTAGCTTCGAGGGAGTTCGCTTCAGCAACAACTACAACCAGTACAACCACTACGCCGTCTACGCAAGCTCTTCGAAGCTCACATTCTATGGCTGCACATTCGACTTCCAGCTCTCGGGGTCAACGTACATCCGCTACAACATCTACGCAGTGTCGACGGAGGTGAAGGTCAGCAGCTGCCTCTTTAACAACAGGTACGTGGGTGGATACGTGATATACGCCTCCTCCTCCCCTGTGAGCGTGGACGATTCGATCATCGTCCTCCAAGACTGCACCTACGATAGCTACGGTATATACGCGACCGGCAACAGCCCAGTGTTCATCAACCGCACCTCCATCGACTTCATCAACTTCGATGTGCTCACGAGCTCGGCCGCCCTAACACGGACAATCTACGGCGTCTACGCGGGCTCAACATCCCCCGTGACCTCAAACTACCTCACGCTCAACTTCACCTCCTGCGACGCAAAGGCCCAGGCGGCCTACTCCGCCACCCTAAATATATACGGGATATACGGCACCTCCTACTCCCCCCTAACGCTCAGCTACACCACGCTCAACCTAATCGACACCAATGTCTCGAACCCCTCCTCCTCGACGAGCAACTTCAACTTCTACGGCATCTTGGGGACCTCATACTCCCCGGTGAGGCTCCAGTACACGACGCTCACGATTCGCTTCATCAACACCACAACGATTACAACTTACAACACCAACTTCTACGTCTACGGAATTCGGACGGACAACTACAGCCCGATGACGCTGGACAACACCACAATCACAGTCGCCGATTTCATGAGCTCGGCCCGGGGCGGCGCCAGCTACTACTCCTATAACTACCTCTATCTGATTTATCCCTACTACCTCTACAGCGAGGTAAAGATGAACTTCACCAACTTCTATCTCAGGGACATAAAGTCGATCACCCAGCAGGGCTACTCAATCGTTTACATATACTGCGTCTACAGCTACTACTACGTCCCTACGGTGATGAGGTACACCACCATTGACGCCACGCGCATCGATTCCATCGCCACTCAGACCTCCACGGTCTACTCATACGGCGGGCGGATATACATCTACGGCGTCTACTCCTACTACTACAGCCCGGTCTCGATGGACTACACCTGGATGAACTTCACGAACGTCCGCGCCTACACCTACTCCACCCTCTATTACGGCTACACATACGTCTACTTCTACGGCGTCTACCCGCAGCAGTACAGCCCGCTCTTCACGAACTACACATACATCAGGTTCGTGAACATCACCGCTCAGACATACCAGGCGGGGGGCTCGTATCCTTCCTATTCGTATGTGTATGTGTACGGGCTCTATCCCTATTATGCATATGAGTTTTCGAGAATAAATTACAACGATATCTTTATCGCAGATATTTTCTGCAACCTGACCACCACCACTTATTATGGATATGCATATCTGTATATGTATCCTGTTTACCTTTATTATTATTGCCCATCTTCGATGAACTACACAAAGATGGACATCCAGAACTTCTACTGCAACGCCACGGCGGGGACTTCGGGCAGCTCCTATGGCTACGCCTATTTCTATTTCTATCTGCTGTATCCCTATTATTATTCCCCTATTATTCTGAACGACACAGATATCAATATCAATAATATAAATGTTCAGGCAATAGCGAGGACATACTATATCTACTCCCGCCTGTACTTCTACGGTATCTATCCGTATTACTACACTCCGATAACGGTCGAGAAGATGACCATAAGGGTCAGCAACCTCAACAGCACATCCTACGCCTCCACGTCCTACTACGCCTACTCATACCTCTATTTCTACGGTCCGATTTACTATCAGTACTACTACAGCAATGCCCTGTACAATAATTTAACTATCCTGATAGAAAAGGTAAACAATAGAGCCTATGCATCATCATATTACACATATTCATATCTTTACATTTATTCCTTCTACTATCTCTATTACTACAGCCACACAGCGTTCAATAATCTTAACTTCACAATCCGGGAAATAAACAACATCGCCTACGCCGCCTCGCAATATTGCTATGCTTACATGTACATCTACAACCTCTACTACACCTACTACTCGCACATGAGCTTTGACAACTCGTCTCTCAACTTTTACAACATGTACTGCCGCGCGTATCAGGGCACGACCTATTCTACGGCGTATATCTACTTCTACTATCCCCTCGGCTATCACTACTACAACGGCCAGACCCACTTCAACAACACGAACATCACTTTCAGGAACCTCAAAGCCTGTTCGTACTACACCACCTCGTACGCCTACTCCTACTTCTATCTTTATTATCCAATTTACGCTTATTACTACCGCGATCTCTATCTCAAGAATGTGAACCTTAGCTACATTGACTGCGGTGTCAACGACGTGACATCAACCTACAACATATTCTACATCTACTACGGAATATATCTGGCCAGCTACTCCAATCTCTACGCCTCCAATTTCAAGATATACGCTTTGAACTTCACGGGCAATCAATTTTATGCGATTTACGCCTCGAGCCTGACCAGCCTCACCCTCGACTTCAACTCGATCGACATAATAATGGAAAACTGGAAGCTGCCCGCGAGCTCGACAGTCTACATTATCTGTACCAGCAGCTGCAAACAAGTCGATTTGCGCAACATGAAGCTCAGTCTGCCGGTGGAGCTCGGAGGAACCATCTACGGTGTCTACGCCAGCGGCACAGGCGCCACGACCGACTATGTGAACATTACAAACGCCACCCTCTTCTTCTCCAACAAGGACTACAACAACGCCAACCTGAGGCCGATATACGTCAGCTCGACCCAGCTGTACATGGACAACACCACAATTGACATGACCACTTATCGCGACGTAACAATCATCTATGCCACCAGCTCGTACGGAGGCCTGGTCAAGAACTGCAACTTCTTCCTGAACTACACCTACATCCTGAGCACCCTCACGCACTCCGACCTGTTCTACTACACGGGCCGCTCCCCGGACAGGACGCCCTTCGTCATGGAGAACTGCAATGTGCGGGTCTGGGACTACAGCCCCGCAGGAATTCAGTCCGGGCCCATGCTCCTCGGAGGCGACACGGGAGGGTTCAGCAGCTCCACCTTTATAGTCTCCAAGTGCTTCTTCGAGTGCAGGAACATGAACGGCCTGAAATCAATGAGGCTGAGCTACCTCGCGGCCGGGGCCCAGCTCTATCTCAACGACTCGGTCTTCAACTTCTATTACGGCGGCGGCACCGGCACCTTCCCGCTCACGTTCTCCTTCATAAGGACCTATCCCGGCACCGAGGTCCTTGAGTTCAACAACACCACCCTCAACATCACCTACGACAACGAGCCCCTGACCCAGTTCCTTATATATCAGGACGGCCCGATGGGCCGGATCGCGTTCATCAACTCACGCGTCGACTTTAAAATCAACGCCCCTGGCACGACCCAGTCCTTCATCACTTTCGAATCGACCAGCGGCACCGAACCAAGCCTCGGCGAGCTTGTCGTCCACGGCTCCAAGTTCTCGATGACGGCTACCCGTGAGGAGTGTAAGCTCAGCCTCCTTGGCCTGACGAAGTCCGGCGTGGTTCAGAGCCTGAGCCTCTCCAACTCGGAGTTCAACCTAACCCTCGAGAAGCCCTCTACCCTCCCATGCTCGGGAGTGCTTTTGGTCGGGGTCAAGGGGATCACAATCAGCGACATGAAGGTATTTCTGAACGCCCCCGCGGGCTCGGATATGGCCCTTACTGGAGTAAAACTAGAGAGGTCGGCAGGCAGAATTCAGAACATCACGGTCGCTGGCAACGGGAACGGGAGGGCTTATGGCATCCACTGCGACATGGTCTCCTGGCCCGAGATCACGGACTGCAGCTTCAGCCACCTGTACGCGGCAATCTACTCGACCTATTTCTCCCGGCCCATGGTGACCTCCAAAATAACGGACTGCACCTACGGGTTCCTCGCGGAAAGCTCTGGGAATGGAACCCTGAAGGGATGCACGATAACCTCCTGCGCGTACGGAGCCAACGTCAGCGACGAGTCCTGGGTGAGCCTCATAGACAGCTCGATTCAGGCGACAACCGCAGACCTCCAGCTCTCGGGGGTCTCGACGGTGTGGTCCCTCAACTCCACATTTAACAAGGCCCGCGTGACCTACTTCGACGACAAGAGCACTGTGATCATCAACTGGTGGCTCGGCATAAAGGTCACGT
Organism: Thermoplasmata archaeon; assembly: GCA_038851035.1. Taxonomy (NCBI): domain Archaea; kingdom Methanobacteriati; phylum Thermoplasmatota; class Thermoplasmata; species Thermoplasmata archaeon. The sequence continues at coordinate 172,388 of JAWCLH010000001.1, read as the reverse complement.
GGCAGAACGGACGGCCCGTCCCCTCCGCCGATGTGATCGCGAAGGACAATTTCGGCACAGAAGTCCTCAGGACCGTCTGCACCGAGAGCGGGCTGGTGCCGCCGTTCTCCGTAGTGGAGTACACCCAGACCAGGCTCGCGACCCGCTACTACACCCCCTACACCCTCACCGCGAGCAAGGCGGGCTTCACTGGCGAGACGAAGGTGGTCGTGGACAGGACGATGGAGGCCACCGTTGTGATAGTTGACGACAGCCTGCCCGTGGTGGTGATACTCGAGCCCGCCGACGACACCTTCCAGAACTTCACCACAGTCACCCTCGTCGGCATCGCCTCCGACATCGGCTCCGGAATGGAGAAACTGAGCCTCAGCTACGACGGCGTCAGCTGGGTCGAGCTCCTGCCCGCCGGGAGCTGGCTGTACATTATGGAGAACGTCCCCGAGGGCGTCTGGAGCATCACCGCCAAAGTCACGGACATCGCCGGCAACGAGGCCTCGGCATCGGTCCGGGTGACCATAGACCTGACTCCGCCCTTCATCGTCGTTGAGTCTCCCGCCTGCGACAGCTGGGGTAATTCAATCGCGGTGAATCTGGTCGGTAGGGTGGAGCCGGGCTCGACCCTGACCATCAACTACCTCCCCGCAAGCGTCGGGGCGGACGGGAGCTTCTCCTTCCCGCTCAGGCTGGTGGAGGGGAGGAACGTCTACTTCCTCTTCGCGAAGGACCGCTCGGGCAACACCAACTCCACCTCCTGGGTCCTCAATCTGGACATAACTCCTCCCGTTCTGAGACTCACCAGCCCCCCGGACGGCCTCCTGACCCGGGTGGCCTCGGTTCTGGTCAGCGGGAGGACCGAGCCGGGCGCCTCCCTCATGGTCAACGACGTCCGGAGGGAGCTGGAAGCCGACGGGAGCTTCTCGTTCGAGCTCGGGCTTTCCCCAGGCCCCAACCTGATCACCGTCGTCTCGAGCGACGGGGTCGGGAACCGCGCTATCATCAAGAGAACGGTGGTGCTGGATAACGAGATTCGCCTGACCGTGACGTCGCCCGAGAACAACAGCATTACCAACCAGATAACCCTGCTCGTTCAAGGGACGACGGACACGGATGTGTCGCTCAGGATGAACGGCGGCCTCGTCACCATCGGCCCCGACGGCTCCTTCTCCCTGACCTGCACGCTGCAGGAAGGTGTGAACGAGCTATTGTTCGATGGCGTCGACAGGGCGGGCAACACAATAAAGCTGGTTCGAATAATAACGCTCGACACCACAAGACCGCTCGTCATAATTCTGGAGCCCTACGAAGGCCAGCTGATTCCGAGCCACCGCGTGACGGTCAGGGGCACCTGCGAGGCCGGAATGAGACTTGCCCTTAACGGTGCCGCGGTGGACACCTCGGGCGGCACCTTTACATCCGAGCTGGAGCTCCCCGACGGTCCAAATGTGATTCGTGTCGAGGGCAGCGACGCCGCGGGCAACACCGTCGCTTTGGAGCTACGGGTGTTGGTCGACACTCTGGCGCCCCCGCTCGAGCTCATCGAGCCCGTGGAGGGCTTCAGGACGAGCGAGCTCTCGGTCACGGTCAGCGGCATAACAGAGCCAGGCGCGAGGGTGACCGTCAACGGCGTCCCGGTGCTTGTGGATGCTGAAGGGAAATTCTCGACCGTCCAGACGATGAGGAAGGGCGGGAATACCGTGACGGTGACCGCGATGGACGGGGCGGGGAACCAAGTGACCCGGACCGTGAAACTGAAGGTCGTCGAGAAGCCTGCGGGAATCTCTGAGGAGACGAGCTGGGTCTGGACGGCCAGCGGCCTGCTTGCGGCGCTTGGCATAATGATACCTCTGACCACGCTTTTGCTCACAATCGGTCTGAGAATTCACAGACGGCAGACGGGGGGTGCCTGAGATGAGGACCGGTAGGCTGCTTCTCTGTGGTTTTACCGCGTCTTTTGCGGCACTCGCCGTGTTTCTTCTGCTGCCAGGCGCGCTCGCCACGAACGACCCGCCGGGGAGCGGCGGGACGGTCTACGGCGACTGGACCGTCACGGACAGCAGGAGCTACAGCGGCGTGAGCATAACGATTGTGAACGGGAGCCTGACCATCAAGAGCGGGGGTAGCCTGAGTCTGAGCGGCGTCACCCTCCTCTTCGACATCATGGAGGACGGCGTATACGCCCTGAAAGTGGACTCAGGTGGAGCGCTGACGATGAAGAACGGGTGCCTGGTCTCTTCGACCAACTCCAGCGCCCACTACAAATTCGTGATCAAGGGCTCGGCGACCATCGATGCCTGCACCGTCCAGGAGACCTGGGGCGACAATGAGTCCTGGGCTGGGGGCATCCAGATATACAGCGACTCAGTGAGCGTCACGAACAGCACCATCGAGCACGGCAAGACTGGAGGAATCAGCATCTTCGACTGCTCGCCCGTCGTCAACGACAACGTCATCCGGTACAATGGGCAGGACGGCCAGAGCCCGCTATACTGCTACGGCATCTACGCCCGCAACACAACCACTACCTTCCGCGGCAACATTATCACGGACAACCGCTACCTGCACACCTGGTACGACGCGTCCTACTCCTCCTACAGCCCCCCACTCGACCCGGGCTACTTCAATATTGACGACAAGTACTACTACGGCCCGGCATATGACTCTTCGAGAGATGTTTATTATTACTACAGGTACCAGTACGACTACGGCAACCGGATGTCAAATGTTTACGGGACAGGAATTCGGCTCGAAGGCGGTTCCCGCTGCACAATCCACAATAACACAATAACCAAGAACGGCTATGCACTGCCCGCCAGCACACCCACAACCGTCTCCCCTACAGTGGAGGGGTACTACGACATCTACGAGCTCTGGGTCTACTTGTACGAATATAACTACTATATAGCGAACTGGGTGTATGGAACTGGTCTTCACGCAGAGAACTCCACTCTGGATATCACTGAAAACCTCTTTGATAGAAACGGTTTCGAGCCCTACCAGAACTACGTTTCAGGAGACAATCGGAGCATGTCCTGGTACTACGGCGCAAACATCAGACTGGTGAGCTCGAACGGGAACATAACCGGGAACACAATCAACAACGCCGCCGTTCTGATTGACCTCGTGCGCTCGAGCCCCTGCATCTCGGGCAACAGGATGCTCAGCGACTATCTCGGCGGCGGCACCTACTCCTATTGCTTCATGGGCACAAGGACCGCCTATTCGATCAAGGGCACGAGGTCCTCGCCCGCAATCATCAACAACACTCTCACGGTTCAGTACTACGACTACCAGTACTACGCGGGAGGCACTTTCTGGTTCTTCGCCGACGCGATGTACACGATAGAGCTGATGCAGTCCTCAGACAGCCTGATTCAGGGCAACACTTTCACCATCGACTGCAGGGGGACCGGCCGGATGCCGTTGGTGCTGCTCAACCTGTCGCTCAAGGCCTCCGGCGTTCAACTTCGGGACAACACGCTCGAGTACAAGATGAGCGGCTCGCCCAGCACACCAAGCACTAGTGTTCTCTTGCAGGCGGGGGCCCTCTCGGACGCGTACGTCGAAAACTGCGTCTTCAAGTTGCCGGCCCCGGGCGGCGGAAAGCCCCCCTTCCACGCCGCCGTCGCCCAGCTCGGCAGCTACATAAAAATGGTCAACTGCACTGTCCAGAACCCGCACTACGGCGTCTCGGCCCTAGACTTCAGTTCCGTGGAAGTCATTGACACCAGAATCACCGGCGTACAGACCGTCAGCATCAATCTGGACGAAGGCTCGAGGGCCTACGTGCTCCGGTGCGAGCTGAAGGGCGAGGCCGGCTCGATGGGGGTGCGGGCCGCGGCCTCATGGGCGACGATACAGGACTCGGTGCTGTTGCACGACATCGAGTTTCAGCTCAATCGGAGCGCAACCGTCGAGGTGTACAACTCAACCCACAACAAGAACACGTTCAGGGTGCTGGACGGGGGCTCCTATCTCAATGTCTCATGGCCGCTGACCTTGCTGGTGACGTGGCAGAACGATTACCCCGCCTCGGGCGTCCACGTCACAATAAGCACCGCTATGGGTGAGTATGTATTCAGCGGGGTCACGGACGAGAGGGGGCGGCTCACCCGGGACGCTTTGGTGAAGGAGTACACGGTCCATAACTTCATGACAATCAAGTACACGCCCCATAGGCTGAGCGTCTCCAAGGGCCGGGTCAGCGCGACCGAGATGCTGATGCTAGACGGCCCAGCGTCGGTTCGGATGATTCTCGTCGACAATGCCCCGCCCGAGCTGAAAATTCGATTCCCGGCGAACTGGGCCCAGCTAAACACACTACTCGTGACATTCTCTGGCACAGCCTCGGACGAGGAGTCCGGTCTCAGGGAGGGCGCTGTGACAATCAACATCGACAATATGGGCTGGAGCGAGATCACGGTCTCTGAGGATACGAGATGGAGCTACACCAGGCTCCTATCTGACGGCACCCATGTCGCGAAGGTCTGTGCGCAGGACGTTGCCGGGAACACCGCCCGGATACTGGTGCAGATATCGATAGACACCAGCGCACCCTCCCTCTTCCTCTTCACCCCGAAGGACGGTAGCGCGACCAGCGAGAGGACGATAACCGTCCACGGCGTGACCGACGAGGGCGCCTTCGTGACGGTGAACGGCCTCCCCGCGCCGGTCGTGAAGAGGCACTTCAGCATCCAGATATCGCTCGAGGATGGCCCCAATACGATAGTCATCACGGCCTCCGACCCCAGTGGGAACTCTAAGACGATACAAGTGCGCGTGACTCTCGACACGGAGCCACCCCTGCTCGAGGTCACCAGCCCCGCTGACGGCGCCTTCCTGAATCAGGAGGTGATATCGTTTATTGGCCGGACTGAGCCCTCGGCCGTCGTCAGCGTCAATGGCCTCCCCGCCCACGTCTCGGGCACCAATTTCGTCTCCCTTATCTCCCTCTCAGAGGGCGTGAACGTGATTGTGGTCACCGCGAGGGACGCTGCCGGCAACAGCGTCGAGCGCACCCTCACGGTCTACCTCGACACCTCCCCGCCAGACCTGACCGTCTTCGCACCCAGGGACGCACTCTGGACCAACCAGTCGCGCATCCTCGTCACAGGCGCAACCGAGCAGGGCGCCTCAGTCACCATCAACGGCCAGAGCACGAACGTCGTCGGCACGCTCTTCGAGACATACCTCACGCTCCTCGAGGGCCCGAACACCATCACCACGGTCGCCACCGACGCCGCGGGGAACTCTAGGGTCGTGACTAGGGTCGTCTATCTCGACACGCATCCCCCCGACCTCGTGCTCACCTCGCCCGCGGACGGCCTCGCTCTGGCCTCCAGAGTCGTCACCGTCGTGGGCTCCGTGGACTTCGGCGCCGAGGTCAGAATCAATGGAGAGCTCGTGCAGGTCGTGGACTTCGTCTTCACCCAGACCCTCGCCTTCCCAGAGGACGGGACGCAGAGAATCGTGGTCTCGGCCACGGACCAGGCCGGCAACACCGTCGTCCTGACGAGGACCGTCACCCTCGACACCACCACCCCCACGATTCTTCTAGTCTTCCCCGAGGAGGGAATTACCGTGAAGCAAAGGGTCATAACCGTCACGGGCCAGACCGAGCCCTTCGCCAGGTTGATAATCAACACCGAGCAGGTGGTCGTTGTGGGTCATGACGGCCTATTCGCGGTTCCTGTCGTGCTCGAGGACGGCGAGAACAGAATTACCATCAAGAGCACGGACGCCGCGGGCAACACCGTCACCGAGTCGCGGGTGGTCCTGAAGGAGAAGCCGCCGGTGGTGGTGAGGGAGGACACGAGCTGGATGCTCAACCTGGCGGGGCTAATGATAGGAATCGGACTGGCCCTGCCGGTAGTTACGTATTTTGTCACCGCCTCCTGGAGCCAGAGAAGGAAGAGGGTGCTTGCGGAAATCGAGGCCGCGGAGGCGGAGCGGAGGGAGAGGGAGGCGCTGGAGGCGCGCAGGGCGGCAATGCCGAGGGTCGAGAGGGTGATGAAGAAGAGGCCGAAGGAGCCCGCGAAACCGCCCACGAAACCGCCCGAGAAGCAGCCCGAAAAGCAGCCCGAGGAGCCCCCGAAGCCCCCCGAGGCCCCGCCGCCCGAGGCTCCAGAGCCTCAGCCCGCCAAGGCTGGCCTGAAGGATAAGAGCGGCGTGGGCGAGGCGAAGCCTGAGGACATAGACCAAGCCACTAGGCTCGCGCCCGTGGCGGCGCCGGAGCAGGCTGGGAAGCCCGAGGCCCCCGCTCCGCCCGCCGAGGCGGGGCTTAAGGACAAGGAGCTAGAGGCCGAGGGCGAGGCTGGGGACACCCTCGTGGAGAGGAACAAGTGAGGGTAGTAGGGAGGATATTGGGGGAGGGCTCAAGAGGAGCTAGTGAGGAGCCGGAGATAGGAGTGGGCAGCGACTGCTAATGGGGTAGAAACGAAGGGAGTGTGGCTCTCAAGGGGCGATGAAGGGAGGACGAAACCAGGAGAGGCGGTTCATCGGTTCACCATTGGGGGGCACCGCCCCCCGGGGTTCGCCCCTCACAGCGTGCCGTGTCCCTCGGTGTCAAAATCCCGTCATCGCCCCTTCTAATAAGCTCTCGGGCATGGCCCCGCGCCCATCACCCGCCCGGCCCCCGCTCCCCATCCCCACCTGCGCCGCCCTCCTCCCTACCAGCACTTTCCGGGGTTGCTCCGGCCCCCTCTGTCTCCGGCCCCGCACCATTCTCCGTGCCAGCCCCGCCTTCGCCCGCCCTCTGCCCCTCGTTCTCGGCTCTGATTCTGTCCACGCCCCTCACCTTGTCCCCCGGCTCCAGCCTCATGATTCTGACGCCCATCGTGGCCCTTCCCTGCACCGGAATTCCGCTGACCGGAATTCGAATCATCATCCCCCTCTCGCTGGTCAGAATCAGGTCGTCCGTGTCGCTCACCGGGATGACCGCGACCACGGGCCCGTTCCTTTCGTTGGTGTCTATGGTTATGACCCCCTTCGCGCCCCTCCGGACGAGCCTGTAGTCCTGAACCGGCGTCCTCTTTCCGTAGCCGTTCTCGGTGACGGTGAGAAGGACGTCGTCCGGCGACACTGACGCCATGCTGACGACCATATCGCCCGGCTCCAGCGTGATTCCGCGGACGCCGTACGTGGCCCTCCCCGTCGGCCTGACGTCCTCCTCGCTGAACCTGACCGCCTTCCCACTGCGCGTGGCCAGCACGAGCTCCCTTCTTCCATCGGAGAGGGCCGCGGAGACCACGCTGTCGCCCTCCTCGAGGAGAATCGCGATGATGCCCGAGGCCCGCGGGTTACCGTAGGCAGAGAGCGCGGTCTTCTTTATGATACCGCGGCGGGTCGCGAACACCACCCAGAGCCTCTCGTCGAAATCGCTCACGGGGACGGTGAACTGAATCGTCTCGCCCTCCTCCAGGCCGGGGAGTAGGTTGACCAGGGGCCTTCCCCGCGCGTGCCTCGCGCCCTCCGGCACCTTGTAGGCCTTGAGCCAGTGGACCTTCCCTTTGCTGGTGAAGAAGAGGAGGTAGTTGTGGGCGCGGGTGGTGAACACGTCCACGACCGTGTCCTCCTCCTTCGTCTCTATGCCGACGAGCCCCTTCCCGCCCCGCCTCTGCTGGCGGTAGACGTCGAGCGGCATCCTCTTGATGTAGTCGTTCTGCGTGATGGTGACTATTATCTCGGTATTGGGAATCAGGTCCTCGATGTCGAGGTCCGCGCTCTCGTAAACTATCTCGGTCCTGCGCGGGTCGGCGTACCTCTCCCTCAGCCCCCTGAGCTCGGTCTGGATGATTCCGTCGATTCTGCTGGGGTCGGCCAGCGTCGCCCTATAGTCCTGTATGGCCCTCTCGAGGCCCTCGAACTCCTCCCTGACCTTCCCTCTCTCCATCCCCGTGAGCCTCTGGAGCTTTGTGTCCAGAATCTCCCTCACCTGGGGCTCCGTGAAGCCGAAGCGCGCGACTAGCGCCTCCCGAGCCTCCTCCGGCGTCCTTGAGGAGCGGATGGTGCTGATGACCTCGTCGAGGTGGTCTAGCGCCACGAGAAGGCCTTGAAGGATATGGGCCCTCTCCTCGGCCCTCCTGAGCTCGAACTCCGTCCTCCTGCGGACCACGCTCCTTCTGTGGTCGATATAGCACTGGAGCAGGCGCTTCAACGTGAGGACCTCCGGCCTCCCGTCCACGAGCGCAAGATTGACCGCGCCGAAGGTTGTCTCGAGAGAGGTGTGCTTGAACAGCTGGTTGAGCACGACCTCGGCCAGCGCCTCCTTCTTTAGCTCGAGCACTATGCGCATCCCTTCGCGGTCGGACTCGTCCCTGATGTCCGCGATGCCCTCGACCTTCTTCTCCCTGACAAGCTCCGCGATCGACTCGACGAGGGCCGCTTTGTTAACCATATAGGGAAGCTCGGTGACCACGATGCGCTGCCTCCCCTGCCCCCTGTCTTCTATCTTAGTCCGCGCCCGGACCTTTATCGAGCCCCTGCCTGTCCTGTAGGCGTCGAGAATTCCGCCGATGCCGTATATGATTCCGCCGGTCGGGAAGTCCGGGCCCTTGATGAGCTGCATTAGCTCCGCGATGTCCGCCTCCGGCTTAGAGAGGAGGAGGCAAATGGCGTCCACGACCTCTCCAAGGTTGTGGGGCGGGATGCTTGTCGTCATCCCTACCGCGATTCCCTGCGAGCCGTTGACGAGCAGGTTGGGCAGGAGAGCCGGGAGGACCGAGGGCTCCTTCAGAGTGGCGTCGAAGTTGTCCACGAAGTCCACCGTGTCCTTCTCTATGTCCGCGAGCATCTCCGATGCGATCGCGGCCATCCTGCACTCCGTGTACCTCATCGCGGCCGGAGCGTCGCCGTCTATGGAGCCGAAGTTTCCCTGCCCGTCTATCAGCGGGTAGCGCAGGGAGAAGTCCTGAGCCATCCGCACGATGGTGTCGTAAACCGCGGTGTCGCCGTGTGGATGGTACTTGCCCAGCACCTCTCCGACCACGCGCGCCGACTTCTTGTATGGTTTGTCGTGGGTCAGGCCGAGCTCGTTCATCGCGTGCAGAATTCTCCTGTGCACAGGCTTCAGGCCGTCGCGCGCGTCGGGCAGGGCCCTGCCGACAATAACGCTCATCGCGTAGTCTATGTACGAGCTCTCCATTTCCTTCTCGATTGGTCTAAGAATCACTTGCCCCGCGGGTGCGGCCCCGGCCGCGCCCCCATCTCGTTCCTCCTTCTCCATTCCCTATCGCCCCCGCACTCCTTCCTGCCCCTCCGGTCCCTAGCTCCTTCTCGCCCCCTCATCCTCCCGCGCTCCGGCCCCGGCCGTTCGTGCCGGACGCCTCGGCCTCCGCGTGCCTATCCAGCAGGGTCCTCTCTCTCCTCACGCGCTCCCTCCTCGCCGGGTCAAGCACGGGCTCCATCTGCCTCTCGGAGGCCATCTCCTTCCTGTACTCCCTGTTGAGGTCGTTCTTAAGCTCCGCGAGTAGCCCCGTGAGCACGAGCTTGCTGTCGCTCGCGACATAGAACTCCGCGCTCGATGTGTCCTCCCTGACCGAGGCCCTGACGACGAGCCTCTCCGGCCTGCCCTTGACCCTTCCGAAGTACCAGGCCTCGCCCACGTAGGAGGGGCTCCTCTCCTCGAACTCCCTGACCAGCCTTATGTCGTGGCTTTGCACCGCGCGCTTGCAAAGCTCGAAGGCCTTTTCCGGCGAGAGCCCTTGGGGTAGGCTGAAGACCTTGCTGTCCTTCTGGTCCAGCTCCGCCTCGAGCATCCTGCGCAGCATGGCGACGTTGATGTTCTCGTCGGTGTGCATGATCGGACAGACAACGGAGGCGAGCTTGCGCCTCATGTCGGCGTGGTGGAGGTTGCCCTGCGCGTCCCTGAAGGTCAGGGTGGCGTCGATGTATGACTCCGTGCATATCTGCGGGTCGAGGTAGAGGGCCACTGTCTTCTTCTCTTTGATTCCGATGTTCCCGAGCAGAATCTCCCTCCCGCTGAGCGGGTATTCAGGCTCGATGCGCTCTAGCCTGAAGGCGCTCTCGTTGTACATCACCTTCAGCGCCGCGTCCATGATGAAGGCCGGGGAGCTGTTCTTCACCGCCACCTTCAGCCGCACATAGCCCTGATAGAACTCGAGCTCGCCCAGCACGCTGACTTCCACCTCCGGCGGCGGCGCTCGTGCGGTGGGTCTTGCGACTGTGAAGGACGTGAGGGGGGCCAGGAGCCTCCTCGCGCCCGCGAGCGTGGCAATATTTCCGTCCCAGTCCGGAAGCACGGCCCCGAACTCTGACTCGACGTTTCTGACCGCCTGCCTCATCTCCTCCCTCAGGCCGGGGGGCTCCTGCCTAGTCGTTATCACGACCGCGAGATAGACCCACCTGCCCATCTCGAAGATTATCTTGTTTCCCCCGTACTCGAGGCTCCCGACGGTGGCCTCGCCCGTTTTAGAGAGCGCGTCGCGGACGAAGGAGGTGAGAGCGGTCAGCATGCTCGATAGAATCTCGGTGTCCACGCCTGTCGCGAGCCTGCGCGTCGAGTGGTGAATCAGGCGGCCGTCGATGTAGACCAGGAAAACGTCCTCGACCGCAAACCCTTCCTCCTCGCCCGGCAAGAGCGGAGGCGCGGGAGCGGCGGGAGGCCCGGGCGCGGCGGCGGCCGCTCCGGCGGCGGGGGACGCGCCAGTGTGCGGGCCTGGGGCCGGGGGCACCGGCGGAGCTGGGGGGGCTGGGGAGGCCGGCGCGGCTCCAGCTGCCCTCTTTCTCTTCATGTACAATCCCGCGGAGGCGCCCGCCACCGCGAGCAGGATGAGAAGTCCGATGATGATGAGCCCGATGTCGCCGACCCTCTCTATGAGGGTCTCGGGCGGGTTGTCCACGATAACGTTGATGGAGACCGGCGGGGAGTAGTTGGGGCCGGCGCAGGCGCGAGCGCTGATGGTGTGCGGCCCGTTGGGCAGCTCCGAGGTGTCCAGCCAGTACTCCCAGTCCTGCACCCCCCGGGCCCTCCTCCAGCGACCCCCGTCCACGCTGAGCTCGACGCTTTCTATCACCTCGTCCAGCGCCCAAGACGACCCGCCGACCCTGACCATGCCCGACACTCTCGAGCCATTGTCAGGGAAGTGGAAGATGCAACCGAAGCTCGAGTTGGGCCAGCCACGGCTGAGAACTATGACTCTCCAGCTCTGCTCGGCGGTGAAGAAGCCGTCGGAGGCGTTCAGCGCGGCCTCGAATATCATTCCGCTCATGTGCGGGGGGTTCCAGATGACGGTCCCGTTCTCGAGCCTCATCCCCTCCGGCGAACGGGATAGCGAGAGGGCGATGCTCGCGCCGGGCACGTCCGTGAGGACCGACGGCCTGTAAAAATAGGTCTCTCCATCGTATACCGTCCGGGGCGGGGTGCTGTTGAACCTCACGCCCATGAGCCGGCCCGCGACCCTGAGCGGCCAGGATCGAGAGTTCTCCAGCTCTCCGTCGGAGACCCAGAGCGTCACGGTGTAGCTCCGGTTGAGCTGGGCCAGCCCCGGCGTCCAGCGCAGCTCGCCCGTGGCCTCGCTCACGCTCATGCCCTCGGGAGCCCCCTCGAGCCAGAAAGAGAGAGAGGGGCCGTCGGAGTCGACGACCGCGGGATTGTAGAAGTACGGAAGGCCTACGGTGGCCTCGTGCGGCGGCTCATCTCCCGTGAACACGGGCGGGTCGTTGACCGGGACCACTGAGACCAGAACGCGGGCCGTGCGGCTCAGGTTCCGGCGGTCCATCGCGGACACGGCCGCCTCGACCTCTCCGGTCCAGTTGTCGTTGGCCTCTCCGGTGAGCGCGTCGGCGGAGAGCCACCTCCCCCCGGAAATTCCTAGCGACACTATCGAGGCGTTTGTCCATCCCTCCAGAGAAAAGACCAGCTCCTCGTTGTCGAAGTCGTCGCTGAACACGCTCCGGAGGTCGAGGAGGTGCTCGTTCCTCGTGTCCTCCGGGAGCTCGACCGCCACATCTTCCCTGCACGACGGGGGCTCGTCTATCACAATCCTCGGGCTGTGGACCCGGACGCTCCCCGGCGTCGCGGAGGTGAGGACGAGGGGGATGGTTTTGGTGGCGTTGCCGCTCGCGCTGTGGCTCAGGAGGGCGTTGAGCGAGTTCGTCAGGTTCCCCGCGCTGGGGTTCCTGTCCACGAGAGCGGTCCATTTATAGGCGATGGATATGTCGTGCACAACCAGCGTCCCGGGGCTCTCGCTGCGCACCACCACGGGAATCTCGACGAGCACATTGCCGAACTCGTCCTCGACCTCGCGCAGGGGGTTCTGAAGGAGGCCGTTGAGCTTCGAGGAGAAGTCGGGAATTCTCAGGTCTCGCGTGTAGTACCCCCTGAAGGACCAGTCGTCGGCGCCGAGGCCGCCGACGCAGACGGAGGGGTTCAGGGGCGCGAGCAGACGCGTCGTGAAGACGATCGCGCGGCCGCAGGCCTCGAGGTTGCCCCCAGTGGAGGTCGGCGCGCCGACGATGAAGTCCCTTAGGCCGTCCCCGTTCACATCGCCCGCGGCGGAGAGGGAGAAGCCGAAGTTCTCGTTCGGCCTCTCGCCCCATATCCAGACGCTCTCGTTCCTGCCTAGGAAGAGCACCTCGACCGCCCCCGTCCTCTGCGCCCCCGCGGGCCTGGCCGCTCCCGGCGCGCCCACAAGGAGCTCGTCGCAACCGTCGAGGTCGAGGTCGCCCGGGCAGGCGATGGAGGCCCCGTAGCGGGCCCTCTCGAGGGGGCCCCAGAGAACCACCGGACTGACCGAGGAATCGATTCCTCTCTCTCCCCCGAAGTAGACCACCACGGCGCCGGTCTCGGTCCCCTCATTCTTCATCGCCGGGGCCCCGACCGCCAGGTCGGCAACTCCATCGCCGTTGAAGTCGCCCGCGGCGAGCGAGGCGCTGAAGTTGCTGGAGGGCTGCTCGCCCTGAATCACCAGCCAATAGTGCTCCTCGGGGCTCGTGAAGATGTAGACCGCCCCCACCATGCCCTTCCCACCGGGGGAGGCCAGGGGGGAGCCGATTGCGAGGTCCGGCTTTCCGTCGCGGTTGAGGTCGTTGTCCGGGCCCCTCAGGATGCAAAAGCCGAAGAGGGAGTAGGGGCTCTCGCCCCAAAGGTTTACGGGCGCGGGGGCCAGCTCGCCGCTGCCCAGCGCGGCCACCCTCCCGATGTAGGGCTGGAGGACCGTCCTGTTCGCCAGAACCTCCCCAGCCGCTATGTCCCTCCGGCCGTCGCCGTTGAAGTCCGGAATCTCGGCGACGGAGAAGCCCATCTGGCCGTTCACGGTTAGGCCCGGAATCGTCCGGGCGGGCAGGGACCTGAGCCTCCCGGCCGACGCCTCGTAGGGGAGGAGGAGGGCGATGCCAGCGTTCGGGGTGGGCGTCCCGGCCCCGCGCGGCGTGGCGTTGGGGGCCCCGGCGAGAACCTCGCCGAAGCCGTCGCCATCGAAGTCGCGGACGGCGGCGACTGAGAACCCCAGCAGCTCCCCGCTCTCAGTGCCCTCCACACTGTCGGGCGCGGGGAGGGGGCCGTCGAGCGGGCCGTAGAGCACCGTGACGGCGCCGTTGTCCGTCATGCCCTTCGTGTCCGCGCCCGGGGCCCCAATGACCACGTCGTCCACGCCGTCACGGTTGATGTCGACCCCGCCGGCGACGGAGAGGCCGAGCATATCATAGGACCCGCGACCGTAGATGCTGGCGTTCGTGAATTGAATTCCATCCAATCTGCCCGATACATTGAGCGAGGCACCGGTCACGAGCGCGCCCCTCGGGAGCAGGAGGCTGAAGCTCTGGCTCCCGGCCGAGGGGAACCTCAGCTCCACGGTCCTCCCGCCGGTAGCCGTCACCGTCTGGAGGCCGAAGGCGCCCGCGCCAGTCGCGCAGAAGGCCCACTCCGGCTTTCCGTCCCCCTCGAGGTCGAGCACCGGGGCCTCCGGGAACCCCCCGCCGTCGGACAGGGCCGTGGAGATGGAGAGGGAGGCATCGACCACGTAGCAGTGCTCTGGGAGGGATATCGAGAGCTCGCGGTTCTCGTCCGGAGGCCGGAGCTCGAGCAGCCCGCTCTCCGAGCCGTTGGAGAATGAGGACACCACCCTCGCGAGCGAGAGACCCGCAGGGGAGAGGGGGCCTCCGGCGGGGACCAGAAAGAGCGCCGCCAGCCCCAGAGCAACCGCGGCTCTCATGAAGCCCATGTCAGCACCGCGCCTCCCACATTATATATCAAGATTCCTTACCTCTTTCGAGTGCTCGGTAATGAACTCCTTCCGGGGCTCGACCTGGTCGCCCATGAGAATCGTGAAGAGCTGGTCCGCCCTGACCGCGTCCTCAATCGTGACCTGCTTGAGAATTCTGGTCTCCGGGTTCATCGTGGTCTCCCAGAGCTGCTGGGGGTTCATCTCGCCGAGGCCCTTGTACCTCTGGACCTGGGCCCGGGGCCCCAACTTCTCGAGCACCTCCGCCTTCTCCTTCTCAGAGTAGCAGTAGTGCGTCTCCTTGCCCTTTGTGATCCTGTAGAGCGGGGGCTGGGCGATGTAGACGTAGCCCTTGTCTATCAGCCCGCGCATGTATCTGTAGATGAAGGTCAGGAGGAGAGTCCTGATGTGCGCGCCGTCGACGTCCGCGTCGGTCATGATGATGATCTTGTGGTATCTGGCCTTGCTGATGTCGAACTCCTCTCCAATGCCGGTTCCGAAGACGGTTATCATCGCTTCTATCTCGTTGTTCTTCAGAACCTTGTCCAGTCGGGCCTTCTCGACGTTGAGTATCTTGCCCCGGAGGGGCAGGACCGCCTGGAAGCGCCTGTCCCTCCCCTGCTTTGTGCTCCCGCCCGCGGAGTCGCCCTCGACGAGATAGAGCTCGCACTTCGCCGGGTCGGTCTCGGAGCAGTCGGCGAGCTTGCCCGGTAGCGAGCCGCTCTCGAGAATTCCCTTCCTACGGGTCAGCTCCCGCGCCCTCCGCGCCGCCTCGCGAGCCTCCCTCGCTAGGAGGCACTTCTGAAGAATCTTATCAACGACCCTGGGGTTCTCGTCGAAGATTGTTGAGAGCTTCTCAACCACTATCGACTCCACAATCCCCTTTATCTCGCTGTTGCCCAGCCGGGTCTTTGTCTGGCCCTCGAACTGCGGCTCGGGGACCTTCACGCTGATCACCGCGCTCAGGCCCTCCCTCGTGTCCTCGCCGCTCAGGCCACCGTTGGATGGCTTGAGCAGGCCCCTCCTGCGCGCGAAGTCGTTGACGACGCGGGTCAGGCCCGCGCGGAAGCCCGTGAGGTGCGTGCCGCCGTCAATGGTATTGATGTTGTTGACGAAACTGTAGACCCTCTCGATGAAGTCGTCGGTGTACTGCATCGCAATCTCGACCGTCACGGAATCTGCCCGGCCCTCGAAGCAGATGGGCGGCTCGTGCAGGCAGTTCTGGTTGCTGTTGATGAACCTCACGAAGGAGACCAGACCGCCCTCGTACACGAAGCTCTCGCTCTGGCCCGTCCTCTCGTCCGTGATTCCTATCCTGAGGCCTCTGTTCAGGAAGGCAAGCTCCCTCATCCTCGTCGATATTATGCCGTAATCGAATTCCGTGGTCTGGAATATCTCCTTGTCAGGAAGGAAGTGGATGATGGTGCCCGTGCCCTCGGCCTCCCCAACGACCTCGACGCCCGTCACCGGCTTCCCCCTCTCATACCTCTGCCTGTAGAGCTTTCCATCGCGCTTGACGTAGGCCTCGAGCCACTCCGAGAGGGCATTGACCACGTGCACACCAACACCATGCAGCCCGCCCGAGACCTTGTAGGTCTGCTTGTCGAACTTGCCGCCGGAGTGGAGAATCGTCATGACTATCTCGAGGCCGGGCTTCCCGTACTTCGGGTGGATGTCGACCGGTATCCCCCTTCCATTGTCCTCGACCCTGACGGAGCCGTCGGCGCACAATGTTACGAGTATCTCGGTGCAGTAGCCTGCTAGGGTCTCGTCTATGCTATTGTCCACGACTTCGTATACTAGATGGTGGAGACCACGGGAGTCAGTGCTTCCTATGTACATCGACGGCCTCTTGCGGACGGCCTGAAGGCCTTCCATGACCTGAATCTGGTCGGCCTGGTAGCTCCCCGTCTCCGCCATTTTATTACCTCTTCCTTATCTTTCCATGTACTAGTATAGGTATATTATTTCAAGAGATAAATTTAATCTTTATAAACCGGTTTCGTGTGCCGTGAAACTGGTTCTGGACGCCTCCGCGATTCTTTCCGGAGTTGACCCGCCGCTCGCGGAGGAGCTTCTCATGCCCCCACTAGTGGAGAAGGAGCTGGGGCACGCGTGGGCGCGCCGAAAGCTGGCCTATTTAAAGGAGGTCAGGCTGAGAGTCGTCCAGCCCTCCACGGCCTCGATGGAGACCGTCCGGAGGGCGACTGAAGGGACGGGCGACGACGCCCGGCTCTCCGGCGCCGACATGCAGGTTCTCGCCCTAGCCCTTGAGACCGGCGCGACCATCCTGACGGACGATTACTCCATCCAGAACCTCGCCGAGATACTGGGCATCCCCTACAGGCCAGTCGTCCAGAAGGGAATTCGAGAGGTTCTCAAGTGGGGCTACAGGTGCACGGGCTGCAAGAGGGAGCTCGGGAAAAAGGCGCCCGAGTGCCCGGTGTGCGGTGCACCCGTCCGGAGCTTCAGAAAGGCGTCCGGGCGCCAAAACAGGGTTTGAGGAACCGTTGGCATCCCCTGCGGAATTTCGCGCTCGCTGCCCGAGACTCACCACTGAGGAGAGGCCTGCCCGGGGCGATTAATTGGGTCGGGGCCCCAGCCCACCGGGTCGAGTTTTCGGAATCGCCCCTGACGCGTAGAGATGGAGGGTGACTTGAGTAGGCCGTCAATTGCGCCCGCCCGCGCCTAACCCACGCCTATTCTAGATTCCTCACCTGTACTCGCAGGCAATGCAGTTGGGCGAGGTCGGGTCGTATATGTGGGGGCAGGACTTGCAAGTCGAGGAGGGGGGAGGGGCCGTCAGGGGGACGCCCTCCGCGCCCGGGGCCTGGGGCTGGATGTATATCGGCCTCACCTTCGCTGCCTCGGCCCTCTTCCTAATCTCCTCGGCCTCCCGCATCGCCACCAGCCTCCTCCTATAGGAGACCGCTGCGACGGCCACAGCCACGACCACCACGATTAGAATAATGACGCCGAGCACAAGCGCCCATGGGAATGGAGTCCTGTGCTCCACCTTGATCGTCAGCCTGCAGAAGGCGTCGGCGGTGCCCGGTGCGCCTGTGGCGGTCTTGGGCGCGTTGTCGAGGAGAATAACATAGTCGTCCTCGACGTCGGGCGAGAATGGCCTCGGGTACTCGAGATACTTCATCATCTCCTTGGAGAAGCTTGGGAAGTAGCCGAAGTTCTCCGACACGGTGCTCTTGTAGTCCTCGAAGTCCCGCATCGTCATCGTGTAGAGGTCGATCTCGCTCTCGCTCCCGACTTGAACCGTCACCATCATTTTGTCCCCGACGACGAGGTGGACGATGAATGCCCTGTACTCACCCCTCGATATCATGAGATCCTGATTGAAGCTGTCCCCCACCCTCTCCTCGCTACCCTGGGCAATTGAGGTCGCGGGGACGAGAACTATGCATAGAATTGACAGCGCGAGCGCGGGGGCAAATCCGCTGGCTGCTTTCATCGATTCGCAGAATGTATTGCACCTATTAAACCTTTATTGATTTTTATGCCTCTTATGCCTTTTGTGCCCTTTTGTGCCTTTCTCTTATGCCTCTCTCTTATGCCTTCTTCCCTCCGAGTGGGGCCGACCCACTCCGGAGGCCGAGGTACAGAACCCTTTTCGAAAGTCTATAAGGGAATGTTCTGGGAGGGTATGATGCCTCCGGCCCGCCGGGGGCCTGCGAGGAAATGGCTGGCAGGAGGGTAGGGGTGGCTCGCGCACCTGGGTTCCCTCACCCGAGTGCGATTTCGGGAAAGGGACGGCGAGCCCGGGTCCCGCCGCGCGGCTCATTTCCTGATGTCCAGTCCTATGCGGCCGTCCCGAATCTCCACTATCCTGTCGGTCTGCTCTGCGATTCTACGGTCGTGGGTAACGATAACGAAGGTGGTCCCCAGCTCACGGTTGATGCGCCTGAAGAGCCTATAGACCGCCGCAGAGTTCTCAGAGTCGAGGTTGCCGGTCGGCTCGTCCGCGAGGATTATTTTCGGCTCATTCATCAGCGCCCTCGCTATCGCGGTCCTCTGCTGCTGGCCGCCCGAGATTTTTGAGGCGAGCTTGCCCTTCACAGCGCCCAGCCCGACGAGCTCAAGAAGGGCCTCCGCCCTCTCCCTGGCCCTCGCTTCCGCCGGGCCCCCCATGATGAGACGGGGCATGAGCACGTTCTCAATGACCGTGAACTCCGGCAGCAGGTAGTGGTACTGGAATATGAAGCCGATGGTGCTGTTCCTGAGAGCCGCGAGCTCGCGCCGCCCCATGCCCCACGTGCTTTTTCCATCAATAGCCACCTCGCCGCTGTCGGGCCTGTCGAGAGTGCCGATGATGTTGAGCAGGGTGGTCTTTCCGCTCCCCGACGCTCCGATTATGGAATTGAATGTCCCCCTCGCAAATGAGAGGTTGATGTCGAAGAGCACCTGTGTCCTCAACTCCCCGGAGCCGTAGGACTTGTTCACGCCCTCCAGCCGAATCGCGTCGGTTTCGCCTCCGTTCATATCAGCCACCCCTGATGACCTCGATGGGGCTGAGCCGCGAGGTCCTGCGGGCTGGTATAAGAGAGGCTAAACAGGACGAGAGGAGCGCCAGGAGCCACGAGCCGAGGAGGAAGAGTGGGTCTATGACGATGTCGACAGAGGCGCCGCCCCCCGCCCCAGAGGCGCCAGCGTAGAATCCGAGCAGGAGTCCGGCGCCGATACAGATGCCGAGCAGCGCACCCGCGCCTCCGAGCATCGCGCCTTGGTAGAGGAAGACGAGGCCCGCGCTCTCGTCCCTTATCCCCATGGCCTTCAGAATTCCAATCTCCCTCGACTTTTGGACCACCTTGATGGCGAGAACGCTTGCAATGGCGACCACGACGGACACGATCACGAAGAACTGAATCATGTAGCTCGAGAGGCTCTGAGCCTGCAGGCCGCTGAGCAGCTGCGCGTTCTGGCCCTTCCAGTCGAGGACTTCTAGGCCGCCGGAGCCGCTCCTCTCCAGTCGGTCCCTGAGCTCGCCCGCTACTCTATCGGCCTCGAACACCCTCGCGACCTGCAGCTCGACAGACGTGACCCCGGCGCCGTAGCCGAGGATGCTCTGGGCAGTCCGGAGGGTCGTCGGGAGCCATGCTCTGTTAAGTGACGCAACCCTGAGGTCGAAGAGGCCCGTGACGTTCAGGGTCGCCCTCGCGCCCGCTGAAGTCTGGATGGTGAGCGCACCGCCGGTCCGGAGGTTGAGCTCTTCGCTGAGCTCCCTGCCGATGATGACCTCGTAGTCGGATGAGGGGAGGCGGCCCTCGTAGATGCGGGAGCCGAGTTTGTAGATGCACTCCGCCCTCTGGAGCTCGAGGCCGCGGAGGACGACCGGCAGGGTCCGGTTGCCCTGAATCAGGAAGACCGAGCCGTCGGCGGCGGGGGAGACACGCGTCACGCCCGGCGTGGCCTCCGCCTCGGCCACGACCCTTTCCCAGTCGTCCATCACGGGCTCGTCGGTTCCGGAGAGGATCGTGATGTGCGGCGAGCTCCCGACCGTCCTGTCCAAGAGAGTGGCCTGGAGGCTGGTGATGAGGACGCCGACGAAAACCTGAACCGCCACGCCCATCGCTATTCCGAAGACGATGAGCGCGGTCTGGCCCTTCGTCGCGGTCAGGAAGCGGGCCGCGATTCGTGCCGGCAGCATCAGACCCCGCCCCCTGCGAATTTTTCAATGTCTGCGAATGTCTGGAGGAGCGCGTCTGCGCCGGTCTCCCTGAAGAGCCCGGGGTTGCTTCGGAAGGCGTTCCCCCCCACGACCACCCTCGCGCCCTCCCTCAGCGCCGCCCTCAGCGCCGATATGGTTCTTCTCGTTGCGACGAGGCTGTAGGGGTTCGTGACGCTGACCGCAACCACCTCCGGCCTGACAAGCTGGACGCCGGCGATGAAGTCCTCGAGGGGAGTGTTGGCTCCGACGAACGTGACGTCGTAGCCGCATATGGTCAGGAAGTCCGCGACCATCCTCGCGCCGAGCTCGTGGTACTCTTCCGTGGGGCATAGGACCGCCGCCCGCCTCGCCGCCCTCCCTCGCTTCATGCCCCCTTCCACCCCCTTCCCCACCGCCCCCCGGACCGGCACTTTTTGCACCGCTCCCACCCGGAGGGCCTCTGCGCTGCGCGCCCCAGCCCTCCCATTCCCTTCGCCAGCTCCATTCCCTCCCGGTCCCTCCGCGCTCATCACCCTTTCAACATTATCCGCCTCCACTCCCTCCCCTCTTAGCACCCTTTCAGCCCCATTCGCTTCCACTCCCTTCGCCCTCACCACCCTCCCAGCCTCATCCACCCCCGCTCCCTCCATTTTCCTCACTTTCTCCACCGCCTCGCTCCATTCCGCGCCTTCCGGTCCTCTCTCGCTCGCCGCCCCGCCGCGCGCGGCCATCCTCCTGTCCCTCTCCTCGAGGACATAAAGATAGCAGCTCTCGATGACGGTCCTGACTATCGAGCTGCGCACGTGCTCCCTCCACACACATATCCTTGCTTCCTCGTCCCTGCAGACCATCTTATTGAGCGATGGGGCCAGAATATCTTCATAGAGCGCCACGATGTCCAACTCGCCGGAGTTGAGCCTCTCCTGGACCCACCTCACGCACCCCTCTCGGTCCTCGGCCTCCAGAATTCCCAGAAACTGCTCGTAGAGCCCCTGCCTCAACATCGGTCTGCGCCCCTCTTCACCTGCCATCTCTCCCGCCCCCAAAGGGATGGACCCCAACGAGATGGATGTTTTAATAAATTTATTGGGGGTTAGTGGTGGGGACCACCAGCCCCTGCACCTCTTTCCGCCGTTTGCACCCCGCGAATTCCTCAGCCTCTCTCTTCCTGGTCCGCCGGCGGTTTCCCTCCCCCCATCTGTCCGCCCATGAGGCCACTATCGCCTCTCACCTCTCAGCCACGGACCCCATCATCCCCTTCACCCTCCCGTCTGCCCCAGACCTTACTCCCACCGCTCTCCTCTCCGCCCCGGGCCCCAACCCCGTCACTCCCGTCCGCCCTGGCCGCCACTCCCGCCACTCTCCTCTCCGCCCCGGGCACCAACCCCGCCGCTCCCATCCGCGTCGTGCGTGCCCCTCTGTCCGCCCCCGGGAGTGCCCTTTGCGCCGGCGCCCCTCCTCCCTCTCCCCGTTTTCACTCTGTAATATTTAAGCGGGTGCGTCATCCACTCCTTCGCGCAGAGTTCGTCGGGCTCGATACAGAGGCTGTAGGTCTTCATTGTGTCGCAGGACGGGGGCGTATAGACGGTGCCCGAGGAGATGCCGGTGATGTGCTCGACCTGATAGCGGGTCTTTTCCTCCTTGAAATCAGGGGAGCCGGCGAAGGCCTTCATCATGTCCTCGGGCGACGCACCGACGGCGTTGAGGAAGGCGACGAGCGAGAAGCGCCCGCTGTGGGGGACGTTCTCGCCCGACTGGGCCATCGCGAGTAGGTGCCTCATGCACGGCGGGAAGGAGGTAACCCTGATTTTGCCTAGCTCCGTGGGCTGGTATCGCCTGAGGCGGGCCTCGGCCTCCATTTTGAGCGCCCTCGCTTGCTCTCCAAAGGCTTGCCTCACCTCCTCCGGGACCTCGAGCGGAAGCTCATTCTCGAACCTCCTCCTCAGTAGCTCCTCGAGGAGTCTGCAGAGCTCCGAAGCGCTGACCCTGACCTCACCCCGGACTATGTCCCTGTTGACGAGCTTCCAGTCCGGGGCCCTCAGGCCCGCGCTGTATGCGATGAAATGGGTGAAATGCACGAGAATTCCGCCGTCTGCGAGCCTCGTGGGCAGTCCAAGCTCTTGCGAGAGCTCCAGAAGCTCCTCCACGCTCCCGGCCTCCATTAGCCGGCTCGCCCTCCTCGCCTCCGCGAGCGCGTACCTGCGGATGAGGTGCGGACTCGCTGCGACGGAAACGATGAGTCTGGCACAGACATACGCCAGAAGCTCCCTCAGGCACTCTGGCTCTGTCCTGCAGGACGGGGCCGGGAGCTCCCCGGTCTCGAGGGCCATCCGGAGCCTCTCGACGCCCATGTGGCGGGCCTCCGCGTAGGCGATGTCGCTGAGAAGCTCCGAGAGGCCTGGCCCCTTCTCCCTGACCAGCGCGGCCGCCCCGCGGAGGAATGGATAGAAAGCCAGCCGGCGCGGCTCCACGCGCGTGCATCGGCGTGCCACCAATAAACATTTTCCATCTCGCTCCACCCTCCTGCCCGGGCGAGCGCGGGGCTGAGAACGGCCACTCGTTGCTCCCAGGCGGTCCGTTAGACGCAGGTAGGCCGCCCGGCGCCAACAACAATTTTCTACCCGGAGCGCTTTATGACCAATGGAATGCTCACGCTCATAGGCGTCGGCCACGTCTTCGACCTGAGGAGCAGGCTTAAGGCCGAGATTCTGGCACGCTCCCCCACGCTCGTCTGCTTGGAGCTCGACAGGGAGCGCTTCCAGTCCCTCCTCGAGCGCTCGGGCAGCCACGCCACAGACGCGCCCCTGATGTACCGCCTTCTGGCTCGCTTTCAGGAGAGCATAGCGAGGCAGTACGGGACCGGGGTCGGGGACGAGATGCTAGCGGCGGCGGAGGCCGCTAGGGAGCTTAGGGCGGGGGTGGCGTTCATAGACCTTAACTCCTCAGAGGTCTTTGAAGAGTTCTGGAGGTCGATGAGCCTCAAGGAGAGGGTCAAGCTCCTCCTCGCCGCGTTCGGCGGCCTCTTCACGAGCAGGAAAACCGTCGAGAGGGAGGTAGCGAGGTTCGAGGAGAGCCCGACGGAGTATATCGAGGAGTTCTCCAGAGAGTTCCCGTCGGCGAAGAGGGTGCTCATAGACCAGAGGGACGAGCATATGGCCTCTCGCATCCGAGAGCTTAGCACGCGGTTCGAGAGAATCGTTGCGGTGGTCGGGGACGGCCACATCGAGGGCCTGCGCCGGATGCTCGCGGACCTGAACCCCGAGGTCGTGAGGCTCGCGGACCTCAGGAGGGCGCCCGACGCGACGGTTGCGGTGGAGGGGGCCACGTATACCTACACCTTCAGATAACTCGAACTCGCGCGGGGTCGGTGCCGACAGGATGCGAAGCTGGCGCCCCCTGACGCTTATCGATGCCCAAGGGCTGCCGGACTGGAGGGCGGCTCCCCCTCCGCTCCCGGGGGTCCAACCCCGCGCTACCCTACGGCAAGATAAAACTTATAATCGCGCCGGCCATACCCGCCGCCGAGGGGGGAGGGAATGTCGGGATACGAGGAGGCGTTCAGGAGGTCCCTGAAGGACCCGGAGGGGTTCTGGGCCGAGGCTGCTGAGATGATTCACTGGGAGAGGAGATGGGACAGGGTGCTTGACTTCTCCAATCCTCCTTTCTACAGGTGGTTCGTCGGCGCGGAGCTCAACACTTGCTACAACGCCCTCGACCGGCACGTGGAGGGGGGCAGGGGGAGCCAGACCGCGCTGATATACGACAGCCCAGTGACGGGGACTGTTAAAAAATTCACCTATAAAGAGCTTCTCGACCTAGTCAGCAGGTTCGCGGGCGCGTTGGTCTCCCTCGGGGTCAGGAAGGGAGACACTGTCATCATCTACATGCCCATGATTCCCGAGGTAATGGTGGCGATGCTCGCCTGCGCCAGAATAGGCGCCATCCACTCCGTGGTCTTCGGGGGCTTCGCGCCCCGCGAGCTCGCCATAAGAATCGACGATGCAAAACCGAAACTCCTGATCACCGCCTCCTGCGGCATCGAGGGCTCAAAGGTCATCCCCTACAAGCCGCTGGTCGACACCGCCCTCCAGCTCGCGAGGCACAAACCCGAGCGCTGCATCATCGTCCAGAGGAGGCAGGCGAAGGCGGACCTGATTGAAGGTAGGGACATCGACTTCGCCCAGTTAATGGCGAGCTCAAGACCTGTGGGCTGCGTCACCGTGCGCTCCACGGACCCCCTGTACATCCTCTACACGTCCGGCACAACTGGAATTCCGAAGGGCGTGGTCAGGGACAACGGCGGCCACGCGGTTGCGCTGCGCTGGACGATGAAGTATGTGTATGGCGTCGAGCCGGGCGATGTCTACTGGGCGGCCTCAGACGTCGGCTGGGTCGTGGGCCACTCGTACATCGTCTACGGGCCCCTCCTCGCGGGCTGCACAACGGTCATGTACGAGGGGAAGCCCGTTGGAACCCCGGACGCGGGAGCTTTCTGGAGGGTGATATCGCAGCACGGGGTCAAAGTTCTGTTCACAGCCCCGACCGCCTTCAGGGCGATAAAGAGGGAGGACCCGAAAGGCGAGTTCGTTAAGAAGTACGACCTCTCAAAATTCAGGGCGCTGTTCCTCGCAGGCGAGAGGACCGACCCCGACACATACCACTGGGCCTCCGCCCTTTTGAATAAACCGGTCATCGACCACTGGTGGCAGACCGAGACTGCGTGGGCCATCACCGCGAACTTCGTCGGCCTAGGCCTCTTCCCGACCAAGGCCGGCTCGGCAAACAAGCCCTCCCCTGGTTACGACGTAAAGGTGGTCGACTCGGACGGAAAGGAGCTGCCGCCGAACCAGCACGGAATCATCGTCGTTAAGCTCCCCCTCCCGCCCGGCTGCTTCATGACGCTGTGGAACAACGACAGGCAGTTCAAAGAGTCGTACATGGACCCCTTCCCCGGTTACTACCTGACCGGCGACGGCGGGTACATCGACGAGGAGGGCTATGTATTCGTTATGGACAGGATAGACACCGTCATCAACGTCGCGGGCCACAGGCTCTCCACGGGAGCGATGGAGGAGATTCTCGCCGAGCACCCAGACGTGGCCGAGTGCGCGGTGGTCGGGGCCCACGACGAGCTCAAGGGACAGGTGCCGGTCGGGTTCGTGGTGCTCAAGGCGGGCGTGACGAGACCACACGACGAAATCGTTAAAGAGCTCGTGGTGAGCGTGAGGGAGAAGATCGGTGCAGTGGCGAATTTCAAGCAGGTTGCGATCGTGAAGCGCCTGCCGAAGACGCGCTCCGGCAAGATACTCAGGGGCACGATACGCAAGATAGCGGACGGCGTGGAGTACAGCGTGCCGTCGACAATCGACGACCCGGCGATACTGGGAGAGCTCGAGGAGGCTGTCAGGACCATAGGCTACGGGAAGAGGTAGGCCGCCCGTCAGCTTGCCCTTTATAGTGCGGCACTGGCTGCCCCAAGCCCGAATGTCGGGACATCCTAGCGCTCGCACACTCTAGTTACGGCTCGAGGGCTCGTGCGAGCTCCGGAGCCTCTTTCAGCTTCCTCGCTCTTCGGCCATCCCGCCCGAGTAGAACCTGCGGAGCTTGATGGCCGTAAACCTGACGCCCCGTGCTCGGGTGGCATCGTCTATTATGTCTCGAGTTGGCTCTTTCTCTTTCTCCCTGTTGACGACCAGGTCCCTGGGATAGAATAATGCGAGGGAATAACACGAGGCGCACCTTGAGCATTGTCCGCGCCGGCGCTCCAACGACGATTTTGTAGTTGGATATCACGAAGTGGGCCTTAATCGAGGACATCAGGAGGGCGATAGATACAATCATTATCAGAATGAGCGCGGTGGCCAAGAGCGAAGCCGCCCCTCCGGCCAGAGTTCTCACCCCCGCCGCTTTGAAGCGCGCCCATCGCGAGCTCCCTGAGCGCGACGACAAGCTCCGCGCTCTCCGCGTAGTAATGGAGCGTGATTTTTGAGACAGAGTAGTCCCCTGCGCAGTCGACGGCGAGCGCGTGGGGCCTTCCACGGGCGTCCTCGCCGAATAGCCTCAGGCGCCCACGGTATCCGGTGCCCGCGCGCACGACCTCCGGCTCGAGCAGAAACATGCCCAGGGCCTTCAGGCGCTCAACAAGGGCGTCGAAGGCCTCCGGGGCCGGGACCGGGGCCCTCGCCAGCTCCTCGTCCCTCTTGATCAGTCCCGATGTCCGGGCGGCCCAGTCCGACGGTTCGATATTGACGGGTCTTAGCGACGGCGGCGCGGCCCTGAGTGCGCGGGGCTCGGTTCTCGCCCTTCCGCTCCTCTCGCCGGCGCGAAACGTGGCTTCCGCCCAAACGCTGCCCGCGAGCGCTTCCTCATTTGCGCCTCCCTCGCCGGAGCCCGTGGCCCCCCCGGAGCTGGGAACCGCACCTGCGCTGTCCCCAGCAACTCCTTTGTTCGCCAGGCCCCCGAGCTCCCCGGCCCCCGCTCCTCCGCCCGTTGCCCCACCGCCCCCTCCGGGCTTCCCGGAGCCTTCCACCCCTCCCCCGCTGGTGCTCATCCCCACCACTCCCCCTACACCACCCTCCATCCTCATGGTGAATGATATCGTGAGGCCCTCGCCCGGCCTGAGGTACGAGATTCTACTGAGGGGCCGGTCGAACTGAACCGAGCCGAAGGCCCGCG
This sequence comes from Thermoplasmata archaeon, assembly GCA_038851035.1. Lineage (NCBI taxonomy): Archaea > Methanobacteriati > Thermoplasmatota > Thermoplasmata > Thermoplasmata archaeon. The sequence goes on along the minus strand of JAWCLH010000001.1, from coordinate 145,877 downwards.
CCTCGACCGTTAAATCCTCCAGCGAGACGGTTGAGCGGTTCTCGGCCCTGACCCTGAGGATGAGCCCCGAGCCATCAAAGTCGAGCGAGGAGCGCATGGACAACTCGAGCGGGGATGGGGGAGCCTCCTTTCCGGCTGTTGCGCCTTCCGCCGGGCCCTTCCCGCCTGCGCTCTCTGCGTCCGCGGCCCCGGCCGTCCCGCCCTCCATAACCGCCTCGCCGGCTCCGGTGCGCAGGCGCTCGACCTCGCCTTCCACACCCCCTCCCGCCCGCGGCTCCACGGGCTCAAGCGAGATGCCCCGGGCGAATGGCTCCCAGTCTGCCGCCACATCTTTCGAATTCTTTCCCGTCGCGCGCTTGAAATCCGCCTTGAAGACGATTTCCCAGGGGGGCCTGCGCAGGTTCTTAAGAAAGGTCCTGAGGAACTTCGATATCGCGTGCTTGTCGCCATCGAGCTCGAGTGCAATGTAGCTACCAGGAGCTCCCTCGAGCGCCCGAATTTGGCGCCGGCTCATCAGAATTCTCAGCTGGGAAACCGTCAAACGCAGGGCCCACCGCGACTGCCCCATCGGAAGCTCTATTGCATCCAGCGAGGGCTCGGGATATATTCTCTTCAATGTCTCCCACACAGCGGCCCCGACGTCGGTCAAAGCGATTCCGCCAAGTAGCCCTCCTCCCTCCTTATACTCTCCTTTGCGGAGGGCGATTCTGCTGATTCGCGGGCCTTCCTCGAGCGGCTGGGCGTAGAGCAAGACCTTAGTCACGCTGGCGCGGATGGGTCTGGCGGAGAAAAGGCTTTTGCTGGAAGAGTGCTGGAGGAGCGGCCAAGAGGGCACCCCGCAAGGACAAAACTCCAACACTTACCAACGGCTCACTGGAACGCCCTCTCGCTCCTGCCGGTGGGAGCTACTCATCACTCCCGGCGAGCTCCCGAATTCTTTCGACACCATGAATTCTGTCGATTACGCGTGCTGCGGGCGCGGGCACTAGGTGCCTCCAGCGCCGGCCCTGCAACATTCGTCTTCTTATCACCGTTCCGGAGTACCTCCTCCGGTCGTAGAGGCGGGTCCCGACGACCTCGTAGCCCCTCTCCTTGAATAGACGCGCGGTCAGGGGGTTGTTGGTCACGGCCGTTTCGAAACGCGGGACTAGGCTCTCCACGTGCGCCACCCAGCGGCCATGCTCGTTTATGTCGTCTATTGGAATAACGTAAAAATCGGCGAAGCCCTCGTTCCTCAGCGACTCCGCCACCATCTCGACGCGCTCGCCCGCGGTGAATGGGTTCTCGAGGGTGTGGCTGTACTGGGCGCTCCCGATGCCGATGATGAACGAGCCAAAGCGCGATTTGAGGGAGCGCAGAAGCCTGATGTGCCCCAGGTGAATCGGCTGGAAGCGGCCGACGAAGAGTGCCCTGCCCGTCCCGGTGCCGTCAGCTCCTCGCTCGCCCCTCCTCGCCACGGAATTCCGCCTCATAGCCTCCCTCCTTCTGCCCCCCGACCAGCGGGCCTTCGGCCATGTTCCCGGGACAATCCGTTCACTCCTCGATGCCGCCGACGTCGCCGTCCTCGTCAAGGAACCTCTCAATATGCTCGCACGATGTCGTGAGGAACTTCCTGCAGTGGACGCACCTGCGGTCGTCGCTTCCGGGCCCTAGTGCGTCGTTGAATTCGTAGCATGGCTGGTCACGGAGATAGGCCTCCGATTCATCATCGGGTGAGCCCCCTCCCCCGCTTTCGCCAAGACCCCGGTAGAGAAAGCCCGTTAACTCCTCGGAATCTGCTTTTCTCCTCGCCGACAGACGCTCACCCCTGCGGCGCGGGCAGCCCGGTCGGTGGCTTCGTAGGACTCGTCGAGGGCTTGGGAGTTATCGCGCTCAGCTTCTCGATGAGTCTGTCCCTCTTCGGGCCCGGGGCCAGCGCGTTCTTAAGAACATCGATTATGTCCTCGACCAGCACCACCTCGATTTTGTCCTTGTACTTGTCCTCCAGCAGCACGTCTCGTGCGTTGGCTGCGGGAATCAGGACCCTCTTCATCCCGGCCTCGGCCGCGGCCTCGCACTTGGCCGTTATCGCCCCGACCGGCAGGACCTGGCCGCGAACGCTCAGCGAGCCCGTCATCGCGACGTTTTGGCTGACCGGGACCTCCTCCATCGCCGAAATGACCGCGGTCGCGACCGATATGGACGCGGAGTCACCCTCCACTCCCTCATATGTCCCGATGAATTGGATGTGGACGTCGTGGTTGCTGATGTCCTCGCCCGTGTACTTCTTGATTATTGCTGAGACGTTCTGTACGGCCTCCTTCGCGATCTCACCGAGCTTGCCAGTGGCGATTATCTCGCCCTGCGACCTAGACCTCGCGGGCGTCATCTCGGCCACGATTGGCAGGACCACGCCCGCGTGCTCCGACACGCCGCTCTCTCCGCCCAGAACCCCCAGACCGTTGACCCTGCCTATCTCGGCCCCTTCGGTCAGGTAGTTCTTGTACTCCTTCTTCTTCTCGACGAGCTGGTCTGCGACCTGCTGCTCCAGCGTCCGGGCGATTCTCTTCGCCGCGAGCACGTGCTCCGCCGTCACTAGAGGCGCCTTCCTCTCACGGGCGATGTCGCCCGCGACCCTGACTAGGCCCCCGAGCTCCCTAAGCCTCAGCGTCAGGTGCCCCCTCGTCCCGGCCCTCCTCTGGGCCTCGTGGAGAACCACGGTGACAGCGCTCTTGTCGAAGTGGGGAATCTTTTTGTCTTTCGCCACCTCCTGCGCAATGAAGCGCACGAGCTTCTCGCGGTTCTCGTGGGTGTCCTCCATCGAGTTCTTCATGTATATCTCGTACCCGTAGCCCCTTATTCGTGAGCGGAGGGCCGGGTGCATCCCCTCGACCGCGTCCAGGTTCCCGGCCGCGACGAGCACGAAGTCGCAGGGAACCGGCTCCGTCCTGACCATGGCCCCAGAGCTGCGCTCGCTCTGGCCCACTATGGAGAACTCCTTCTCCTGAAGGGCCGTCAGGAGTGACTGCTGGGATTCCAGTTTGAGGATGTTGATCTCATCAATGAACAGGACGCCCTTGTGTGCCCTGTGTATAGCTCCGGCCTCGACTCTCTCGTGGGCGGGGGTCTCAAGCCCGCCGGACTGGAACGGGTCGTGCCTGACGTCGCCGAGCAGCGCGCCGGCATGGGCACCGGTGGCGTCCACGAATGGAGGGCTGTCATCGGGGGAGTGGGATATCAGCAGCTTGGGAATCAGGGCGTTCTCCTGCTTCTGGCCCATCCACCTGAAGGCCATCAGGAGCATTGCCGCGGCTATGATTCCGAAGAAGAGAACCATCGGGTTGATCGCGACGCCTCCGCGCCCATCGGGCGTTATGGAGAGCACAGCCGCCACTATGACCACGAATGCAAGTATCATTGTCAGGAACTGGTTCCTCTCGCTCTTCTTCTTGAGCGCCTCGAGCTTGTGGGCGGCGACGATCTCCTTGCCCTTGCCCGCGGGCACAGCCCTTACCCTCGGGTTGTTGGGGTCCTCGGGGTTGTGGAAAACGAGGATGTCCTGCAGCTCCTCCCTTGGAAGAATCTCGGCCATGGCGCGGGCGAGCATGGACTTGCCGGTCCCCGGCTCGCCTATCAGCATCACGTGCCTCTTTTGTGCCGCCGCCTTCTGGATGACCTCGACTGCGGCGTCCTGTCCTATGACCTGGTCCACGAGCTTCGGCGGAATCTCGATTTCTGCGGTGGTCAGGAAGGGCTGCTCCCTCACCCATTCCTCGATTGGCTTCAGGGGCTCCCTCCCCGATACAGCATCGCCTTCGGCCATGTCCGGAACCGTCTCCAGCTCTTATTAATAACAGAATAGATATAAGTTTTTATTGGAGCTAAACCCGCGCCGGCCCCTCTCCCCAAGGGGAGCTGGCGATTCTGCCCTCGGCCCGCGGGATTGTGAGCGGGTGGGGGGAGCGGTCTTCCCGGGCGGTCGTTGATATTCATTGATATTGTTTAGCAATGGGCGGCGGGCTCACACTTAATAACGGGGAGCGTGTTGTAGGGGCGCGCGGGGTGGGGAAAGTGGCCAAGCCGTTCAGCGTCAACGAGCTGAGAGCGCGCGAGCTGATGACCAGACAGGTCGTGACGGCATCGCCCGGGGAGCCGCTCTCGGAGCTCCTGGGAAAAATGAAGAAGGCCGACGTCTACGAGCTCCCTGTCGTGGAGAGGGGGAATCTTCTGGGAATGGTGAGCTATGACGTCCTAATAAAGAGGCGCCAGTTCCCCCTCTCATCGGAGGCGAAGAGCGTAATGGTCTCAGCACCATCGGTCCCTGAGGACGCCAGCGCAGCCACGATAGCGGAGGCTCTGCTCTCCAGCGATATGCGAGCGGTCCCGGTGGTCCGCCGCTCCCGAGTCGTGGGTATCGTGTCGAGGTCGGACCTGATTCGGGGCCTGCTCGGCGCCGACGAGCTCTCCTCGGTCAAGGTGGAGGATGTGATGAGCCCCTCCCCAGTTGTGGTCAGGGAGCGCGACAGCCTAGAGCGCGCGCGCCAGGGAATGAAGTCGCTGGACGTGAGGAGTGTCCCCGTAGTGGACGACCAGGGCAGGCTCGTCGGCGTAGTGGGGGCGAGGGACATAGTGCAGGTCATGGAGGACCAGAGGGAGGGGAGGCACGCCCGCTCCCCGGGCGAGCGCGTCCCCCTCGAAATCGCAGTGGGGAGCGTGATGAGCTCGCCGGCCATCGCGATCTCACCGGAGGCGACCCTCGCAGAGGCCGCGAAGCTGATGGTCGAGAGGGACGTTTCCACCGTGGTGGTGACGAGGGACGACAGGCCCGTCGGCGTGCTAACCCAGTCCGACATTCTCGAACTCCTGACCTCTCTCAAGGAGAAGGAGGGACTCTACGTGAACATTACAGGCCTCGAGGACGAGGACCCGGACACCTACGACATGCTGTATTCCATTATCGAGAGGGCCATGAAGCGCGTGGCGAGCCTCTGCTCCCCGAGGGTCCTGACGATGCACATCGCCCGCCACCACACGCGGGGGGACGTATACAAGCACTCCCTCCGCGTCCGGCTCTCGACGAGGAAGGGAATCTACAGGGCCTATACCTACGCTTGGGACCTGTTCGCCGCAACGGACGACGCAATGAAGAAGCTAGAGAAGCAGATAAGGAGGGCGCGCGAGCTGGACAAGGAGAAGCCCAGGGGGAGAAAATTCTAGCCTTCTATCGATGGCCAGTGCCTCCTCATCGCCGCGGCAGCTCGAGCAACGGCGTAGGCCCCCGTGCCAGTCTCGTCCGAGGAGCGGTCGAACTCGTACTGGACTTTCTTTCCATCGAAGGAGGCAACGATACCAGCCACGAGCTCCGCCAGCGCGCCGGTGTGGTAGCCGCCCTCAAGCGTGAAGGCGATTGCGCCGCCGCAAAGGGAGCTGGCGAGCGCGAGGAGCTCCTCGGAAATGGCCACGTACCCAGGCGAGGTCAGCGCCATTCCCCCGAGCGGGTCCATGTAGTGGGCGTCGCCGCCGAGCGACACCAGTATCAGCTCCGGGCGGTAGCTCTGGAGCACTGGTTTTATTATTCGCCTCAGGGCCAAGTTGTAGGTGGCGTCTCCGCTGCCACCTGGTAGCGGGATGTTCAGGTTGTAGCCCATGCCCCTTCCCTCGCCCAGCTCCTCCGGGATGCCGGTGCCGGGGTAGATTCCGCCCTGGTGGGTCGAGATGTAGAGCACGTCGTCCCTTTTGTAGAAAATGTCGCTCGAGCCGTTCCCATGGTGTAGGTCGATGTCGACGATGGCGACCCTCCGGACCTTCTCGAGCGCGGCCTCGGTCGCTATCGCGGCGTTGTTGAAGTAGCAAAAGCCCCCACCGTGGTAGCTCCCGGCGTGATGTCCCGGGGGCCTGACGAGCGCAAAGCTCGGGGTGCCCCTCTCGAGAGCGGTCCGGGCGGCGAGGACTGCACCCCCTGCCGCCAGCAGGGCGATTTCGTAGGTCTCGGGCCGGACATAGGTGTCGGGGTCCATATAGCCCTCCCCAAAGTCCCGGATGCTCTCGATGTACTCCGGCGTGTGGACCTTTCTGAGCAGCGCGGGGTCCACGGGCTCCGGTTTGAGGACGTCATTCCATAGACCCTCTCTTTTGAGGCGCGCGACGATCGCATCGAGCCTCTCCGGGCACTCCGGATGGCCGACGGTCTGCCTGTGGGCGTGGTATCTTGGGTGGTGTACGAGCGTCATCGGGCCCGCCGGGAATTGCGCTCGGCGTGATTAATTTTTTCGTCCTGCGAGCAGGGGCTAGGCCTCGCCGCTGGGCTCTCGCCGGTTGGCCGGGTCAGCCGCCCCCTTTCCTTCGGTTAGCATCGCGCCTGAGGCGGCCCGCGTACGCGGCGATAAACAGCAGCGCCAGCAGGGGAGCGGCGCCATAGCCCGGGACCTTCCGGGGCTCCTGCGGCGGCTTTCCCCCGCCGCCCCCAGCCGGGCGCTTTTGGACAGTCAGGTAGAGGGAGAGAAAATCCTCGACGGTCCTGTTGTTGAGGTTGGCGTTCCTCGAGTAGGCCCGGACGCAAAGCTCCACCACTCCTCCTGGGTGGCTCGCCGGTGGGGTTATGTTCAGGCTGATGTCTGCCTGGCTCCCGTTGTCAATAGAGACTATCGTCCTGTTGAACCTGAGTGCCCAGCCGGTGCTCGTGTAGCTCTGGAGGTCCACGACCGAGACCGAATAGGAATCGCGCCCGTTCCCAGTATTGGTCAGCCGGAATGGCCAGTTCACTGGACTCCCGGCGGTAGTCTCGAGGTTCGAGACCTCCGAGCTCAGGTCGACCCCGAAGACCTGCCTCACGGTAACAATTGCGTAGGCGGTTGCGTTGCTCGCCGGAATTCCTGCGGCGGTGACGGTAGCGGTAACGTTTAGCTGCTGGGTCTCCCCGCCCTCTTCGCCCGCTGGTATGGAGACAGTGACGTTGAAGCTCTGGTTCCCCGAGCCGGTGAATATTAGAGTGGCGGGCTCGCAGACTGCGCTCCAGCCAGAGCACTCTGCGCTCATGTTCACCCTGTACGGAATGAACGGAAGCCCATCGAGATGGAGCCATCCCTGAACGGAGGCGCTCCCGGGCGATTCGGCCTCGAGGTCGGTCTTCTCCAGCGTGAGCGTGAGCTCTGGCACGAGTCCTTGGGCACTCGAGAAGGGGAACTGGCCCAAACAAATTCCCAAAAAGGCGATGAAGACTGCGGCCCGAAGAGGTCGCTGGGACGGTGACTCGCCTAGCCGCGCCCCTCGCACCAGATGCCATGCCGGCGGTCTAGCTGAGAGCCTCAACAATGGTCCTCCCGAACTTCTGAGCCGCCTGGGGCCCGTTGGCGGTGATGATGTTCCCGTCGCGCACGACGTCCTGGGCCACAAGGACGCCCCCGCCGTTCTTGATATTGGCGGAGAAGGGGCCCGAGGCGCCTTTGTCGTCCCAAACAGTCGCCTTCTTTCCCTTCAGCAGCCCAGCCTTCGCTAGTATCGAGGGCGCTATGCATATCGCGGCCACGACCTTTCCAGCCGAGGCCGCGTCCCTCGCTAGGGAGTGTGCCACGGGGTCGCCGAAGTATACCTGAGAGCCACTGCCACCGACGAAGACCACGGCGTCGTAGTCCTTCGCCTTCGCGTCCTTCAGGAGAATGTCCGGCTTTGCGCGTGCCCCGAACATCGCCCTGACCTCGGAGAGTGTGGTGCTCGCGAGCGTGACCCTCGCCCCAGCGCTCTCCAGTTCCCTGCGCGTCTCGAGGAGCTCCTCGTCCCTGAAGTCCTTCGGAGCTATAACCATCAACACTTTCTTTCCGGCTGCAGCCATCGCCTCACCGGCGTATCATCCCTTCACAACGGTTTAAAGATTTCGCTCCCATCCGCTCCCTCTGGAAAAGGTTTTTAGGTGGGGAGAGCTTAGGATGGGGCGGAGATGGGGGATGGCTGAGATATCGAAAGCCATCAGCGACATCGCTTACCAAGCCTACGAAAATGCCCTCTTTAAAGAGGTTAAGGCGGGGCCGATTCCGAGGCATGTCGCGATAATAATGGACGGGAACAGGAGGTTCGCGATGGAGATGGGCCTCGACCCGGTCTCTGGCCACATCGCCGGAAGAGAGAAGCTCGAGGAGCTGGTGGGCTGGTGCCTCGACGTCGGCATCCGAATTCTCACGGTCTATGCATTCTCCACCGAGAACCTAAAGCGCAACCCGGAGGAGGTCAAGGCGCTCATGGATCTTTTCGAGATGAACTTCAGGAAGGCCGGTGACGACGAAAGGGCCCACAAGTACAAGATCAGGGTTAGGGCGATAGGGCAGATATCCCTGCTTCCGGAGAGGGTACAGAAGGCGATTCGCTACGCGGAGGAGAGAACCAAGGACTACGACCAGTACTTCTTCAACATCGCCGTCGCCTACGGAGGCAGGGAGGAGATCATCCACGCCATTCAAAAAATCGCTCGGGAGGTTGCGGAGGGCAGGGTGAAGCCGGAGGAGATAGACGAGAAAATGGTCTCGTCGCACCTCTACACCTACGACCTCCCCGACCCGGACCTGATTCTCAGGACTTCCGGCGAAGAGAGGATATCGAACTTCCTTCTCTGGCAGCTCGCCTACTCGGAACTCTACTTTACGGATGTATACTGGCCCGGCCTGAGGAAGGTTGATTTTCTCAGAGCCATACGTGCCTACCAGAGCAGGCATAGGCGCTTCGGGAGATGAGGCCCGCGCCCCTCGAAATGTCCCTCTTCACTATCAGCGCGCTCTGCAGGCCCGGCTTGGCCCGCGCTCAGGCCATGGGAAAGGGCTTCTCTCCAGCTTCCCGCGCTCCATTCTCCTCGTCGGTGAACAGGGCCTGGGCAGGCCGGCCAGCTCGAAACCGACTTCCAGCAGGGGTGAGAGAAATCACCTGAGCGTCCCTTCCTTGCCGCAGCCGGTGCACTTTATCCTGAGCGGTCTCTCTCGCGTGTAGATGGGAATTATGCTCTTGCATGAAGAGCAGCGGACCTTGAGGAGGGGTTTGTCCACTGGGGCCGTTTCTCGGTCAACAGCCGTGCCGCTGGACGGAGGCGGTGATAAAGATGGGACCGGAGAGTGTGGGGCGGTAGCGGCTTCAGGGCTCACAAGAGGCAGAGATTGTGGAGTTAAAGGAGGAGGCGTGGGGGGCTGCTTGCAGAGCAAAGACTGTGGAGCGGGAGGAGGGGGCGGTGGCTCCCTCTCGCTAGGCGCTGGGGACTGGGAGAGCCGAGGAGGAGGTAGCCCTGGTTCCCACACCATCGTTGGAGCCCTCTGGGCCTGGGGCGGGGGTTGCAAACCCACGTCCGGCGCCTCGGCTTCCGCCACCACCATTTCCTTTAACTTCTCCCCAGCCCTCTCTCTGATTGCGCTCTCCACTTCCTCAACCCTCTTGGTCCCTATTTCCTTCCCTCTCTCCGCCTTCACCAACTTCCCCATTCTCGCCTCGACTTCACTCTCACGTTCCGCCATCTCCTTCCTCTTCAACTCCAATTCCCTCTCCGCCTCCACCAACTTCCCCATTCTCGCCTCGACTTCACTCTCACGTTCCGCCATCTCCTTCCTCTTCAACTCCAATTCCCTCTCCGCCTCCACCACCCGGAATTCTCTCTCCTCAACCGCCCTCTCCCGCTTTTCGAGCTCGACCTCCCTCTTCAATTTTCCTACCGTGTCCTCAGGCGGCGCCTGCAGGGAAAGTGTGGGCGGCGCGGGCGCGGGAACGACGGTGACGAACGGGGCGGCTTCAGTGGCGGAGGGCTGTGCCTTTGGGGAGCCCTGCGGCTCCCCCAGTTCCTCCCCCGAGGGAACTCCTTTCTCGCCGCTCGCCGGCCCCGAGACCCCTGGGGGTGGCGCCTGCAGCCCGCTCACATCGTCTCTTATAAGCCCGGACGCTGGAGCGCCCGCACCAGCCGCGCGCGGAAATGCCGGACTGGGGCCGATGAGAGGGGAGAATTTACGGAGCTTGGTCGTCTCAGGGGTACCTCCATGGGGGCTCGCGCCGGGACCGGCAGCACGCCCGACCGAATCGGCTGGCGCCCCCGCCTTGCCTCTCCGCCTCCCACGAATCTCCGGGCGCGTTTTCCTCTCCCCCATCGGGCATCCCCGGGCTCACTCACTTTGTGACGATTCTGAACCCCGTCCTGTCCACAATCAGCGGGAAGTAGCCTTGGACGTGGTTCGTCTCCCTCATCTTCGCGATACCTATCCACCTGCCCACGTTCTTGCCCTCACGCGTCAGGTCGATGTGGATGATTCCATCGGAGAGGAATGACTCCACACCGAACTGGCCGAAGCGAGTCTCGCTCTCGCGAATCTCAGAGACAAGGAACACGGTCACACCCAGGTCCCGCAGGCCTTCGACAAAATGGTAGAGCTTCACGCGCGGGTTCTCCATCGACGAAAGGGTGTAGAGGGCGTCCAGGGAGTCGATGACAACGAGCTCGCAGCCAAAGTTGTTCTTATAGGCGGTAATTCCCCTCAGAATCGCAGGCATCCAGTCCTGCTGCTGGGGCGATATTGAAAGCTCCTTGGCCCCCCTGAGCCTCCCCAGGTCCATGATCACCAGCTCGTTCATGCCTGAGATGTCCATCCCGAATTTCCTCATCTGTCGAAGCAGGCTCTCGGACCTCTGCTCCAGAGAGATGTAGAGAGAGCGCTTCCCCATCGATTTGGCCGCGTTATATACTATGCTGAAGGCGAGGGTGGATTTCATGCTCCCCGCGCGTCCGCAAAGGAGCACTATGTGCCCCACCGGAATTCCGCCTTCCATGCGCTCGTCGAGGCCCTTGATGTGCGTTGGAATTCGCTCCACCTCACCCTCGGTTTGCATACGGCCCTCCCCCCACAAGATATTTCGGAACGACCTATATAACCCTTGTTCCGCACGGGTCTCCACCTGGCTTTCTCAGCACAACGAACGTAAATTCCGGATAAGGAATTCAGGCGCCAGGCGCTTCTTGGGCATTGTCCAGCAGAGCAAAGGATTAACCGCTTCCGCCCTCGCGCGGAAGAGGCTCGGGCGGGTGGAATAGGGATGGCTCGGGGCCTGTTTATAGACAGATTTATTATTGATTACTCGATACCGCTGGTGGGGGTAGCGGCCGGTGCTGGAGATTCGGTTCCATGGAAGGGGCGGGCAGGGAGCGGTGGTGGCGTCCACAATTCTAGCGACTGCTCTGTTCGAGGAGGGAAAGAACGTTCAGGCATTCCCCTACTTCGGCGTCGAGAGGAGGGGCGCGCCCGTCACCGCCTTCCTCAGGGTGGACGATAAGCCGATTCGAATTCGCTCCGAGATAACTGATCCAGACGCAGTGGTGGTTCTGGATACTTTCCTGATGAAGTATGTCAATGTGATTCAGGGCCTGAAGCCCCAGGGAAAGATACTAATCAACTCTCCGAAACCCCCTTCCGCGTTCAGGGACGGCATAAAGCAGACCGTTGCCACTGTGGACGCCACCGGGATTGCGCTGAAGCACAGGCTGGGCAGCCGGACATCACCAATAGTCAACACGGCGATACTGGGCGGGATGGTCAGGTTCCTAGGCATCGTTCGCATGGACTCGGTCGTCAAGGCCATAAAGGCCACGGTGCCCCTGAAGCCGGAGGAGAACGCGGCCGCGGCCCTCGAGGCGAGCGAGAGGACGGTGGTCGAGTGAGACGGGAGCTCAGGAGCTACAAGGACCTTCCTCCCGGGCCGATCACTTTCGAGACCACGCGGGGCTTTTTCAAGACAGGCTCGTGGAGGACCTTCAGACCCGTTGTCGAGCTTGCGAAGTGCAAGAAATGCTGGATATGCTGGAAGTTCTGCCCCGACGTCAGCGTCCGAATTCGTGAGGACGGAAAGGGAGTGGAGTTCGACTACGACCACTGCAAGGGCTGCGGGATATGCGCGAATGAGTGCCCGGCGGGGGCGATTCAGATGGTCCCCGAGGAGTGAGGAGTGAGTGAAATGGTGAAGAAGCTGATCAACGGGAACTACGCCGCCTCCTACGCCTCCAAGCTCGCCAGGGCGCAGGTGATCGCGGCCTACCCGATAACACCCCAGACCAACGTCGTCGAGCTGATCGCGGACTTCGTGGCATCGGGCGAGATGAAAGCGAAGTATATTTGCGTGGAGTCGGAGCACAGCGCCATGGCCGCGTGCATCGCAGCCTCGGCGACTGGGGCGAGGACATTCACCGCGACCTCGTCCCAGGGCCTACTACTGATGCACGAGCTCCTCCACTGGGCGTCGGGGGCGCGCCTCCCCATCGTGATGGTCAATGTGAACAGGGCCGTGGGCCCGCCCTGGAGCGTCTGGGCCGACCAGACGGACTCGATATCGCAGCGGGACACGGGCTGGATGCAGTTCTACTCCGAGAGCACGCAGGAGCTGCTCGACACCGTGATAATGCTCTACAAGGTTGCGGAGAGCCCCGACATCCTCCTCCCCGGCTTCGTGACGGAGGACGCCTTCTATCTCTCCCACACCTACGAGCCCGTGGACATTCCGGAGCAGGCGATGGTCGATTCCTTCCTCCCGCCCTTCGACCCGCCGTTCAAGCTGGACGTGGACAGGCCCCACGGCCTCGGCTCACTCTCCATGCCCCACCAATGGTACATGGAGATGCGCTACAACATTGCCGAAGCGATGGACCTCTCGCGCCGGAGAATTCTGGAGGTCGAGAGAGAGTGGAGGGAGCTGACCGGCAGGAGCTACGGCGGTCTCCTCGACGAGTACGGCACTGATGGTGCAGACGCCATTATCGCCTGCGCAGGCACCGCGGCTTCGACGGCGAGGGAGGTGGTGGACGATATGAGGAAGGTGGGGAAAAGGGTCGGGCTCGCCCGCATCCGCTGCTTGAGGCCCTTCCCGACAGAAGAGCTCAGGGCGCTCGGGCGGAGGGTGCCTGTGATCGGTGTCATGGATAGGTGCTACACTTTCGGCGATGGCGGCCCCCTCTTTACGGAAATCAAGAGCGCGCTCTACCAGCTACGCGACCGGCCGCTCGTGAAGAACTTCGTCGCCGGTGTCGGGGGGAGGGACATCACCATGAAGACCATCGAGAAGATGTTCGAAAACCTGCTAAGAATCGGGTCCTCCGGGCTGGACCGCGAGAAGGAGTGGGTTGACCTGAAAAGACCGGAGGTGGTGTGATGGCGCTCCTCCGATTTCTCCGCGTGACGGAGCTCCCGAGCGCAACCGGGGGGTCCGCGAGCTGCTGGGGGCGCGGTACCACCTACGCGCGCTCCGGAGACCTTGGGGGGTGGGTCTGATGGCCAAACTCCCGCTCCCGGCCGAGGAGAACCTCTCCCCCGGCCACATGGGCTGCCCGGGCTGCGGGGCCTGCATCGCGATGAGGCTTGCGCTCAAGGCGCTCGGAAAGAGGACGATTCTGGCCATCCCGGCCTGCTGCTGGGCGGTGATGCCGGGCGTCTACCCCTACAACAGCATCGATGTACCGGTACTCTTCACGGCCTTCGAGACCGCGGCCGCATCCGCGAGCGGCATCAGGGCCGCGCTCGACGTGCGCGGGATAAAAGACGTCAACGTCGTCGCTTGGGCCGGTGACGGGGGCACACTGGACATCGGAATTCAGGCCCTCTCCGGGGCCGTGGAGAGGCGGGACGACATCATCTATGTGTGCTACGACAACGAGGCCTACATGAACACGGGCATCCAGAGGTCCTCCTCGACGCCCATAGGAGCATGGACCACGACCACGCCCGGCGGCTCGACGGGAAACTGGAAGCGCGAGCCGAAGAAGTCCGGCGTGGAGATAATGGTGGCGCATAGAATTCCCTACGCCGCCACGGCCTGCGTCTCCTACCCGGAGGACTTCGTGAGGAAGCTCCAGAAGGCCGCGTCCATAAGGGGCCCGAAGTACATTCAGGTCCTCTGCCCCTGCCCTCCGGGCTGGAAGTCGGACCCGGAAAAGACCATCACGATCGGGAGGCTGGCTGTCGAGAGCTGCATGTGGCCGATGTACGAGGTCGAGAACGGCGTCTACACCGTCAGGAAGCCAGCGAAGAGAAAGCCAGTGAGCGAGTACCTGATGATGCAGGGGCGCTTTAGGCACCTGAAGGAAGAAGATATTGAAATGATACAGAAGCTCGTCGACGAGGAGTGGGAACTCCTCCTAAAAAAGGAGGAGATGAGCCAGCGCGAGAAACCGGCGGACTCGCGGGGCCCATAGACTCTCCCAAGCCCGGACATTTCAGAAAGCGTTTTAGAAGGTTTCAGAAGGAATGGAAGTTATGGGGATTAAATTAATATATTATGAAACCCTATTTCATTTTATTAAAATAAACAAGGAGGATGCGTTGGATGAAAAGAAAACTGGCATCGTGCTTTGTGACGGCCCTCCTCCTCTTTGGTTTTCTGGGAGGCCTGATGGGCGGAGCGGCCGGGGACCAGGAGCCGAACAATGCATTCACTGAGGCGGAGTCGATTCAGCCCGGTGACTACACCGGGGGCCTCAGCGAGACCGTTGATGAAGAGGACTACTATAAGTTCACGATGGCGGAGGGGCAGAGGTACATCCTGACATGCAAGGTCACCAGCGGAACAAGGGCCAGGTTCGAGACCTATGACCCGAACCAGGAGTTCATTCATGAGACAGGCTGGATTGCGGCCGGCGCCGAACCGGTTGTCCTGGACTACACTCTGGGCCATGCCAACGCGGGGAGCTATTACCTGAAGGTCGAGTTCGGGGGTGGAACCACCACGGTATTCTACTCCTTCACCCTCCAGATTCTGGACCAGAGCGACGCGGGCCAGCAGGGCGACGCCGGCGACACGGACACAACGGCCAGGCCGATTCAGCCCGGGACATACGAGGGCTGGCTCGCCAATGAGGATAAAAGCGACTACTACTCCTTCGACGTCCCGCCCGGGAACAAAATCGACCTCACGCTGACCGTGGCCTCTAGTGCGCCTTCAGCGTGCACCATGAGAATTCAACTATACGACCCCAACAAGGAATATGTGAAGGCCACGGACTGGAAGCACGCCGGTCTGAGCGAGGGAATAATCCACCAGACCTCGGACATCACCGGCGGGACCTATTACGTAGAGGTCGAGTATGGCGGGAAGGGAGGGAACTACACCCTCTCCCTCAATCTGATTCCCGAGAACGACGCCGGGACCGGGACGGACGTGTCTGGCTCCTTCGACCGGACCCCCATGGCGCTCCCGGGCCCCGGGACCTACGAGGGCTACCTCCTCCACGACGACAAGAAGGACTACTACTCCTTCGACGTGCCTAATGGGAACAAAATCGTGCTCAAGCTGACCGTCGGCGCGAACGTGCCCTCCGGGGGGACGCTGAGAGCGAACCTCTACAAACCGGACAAGGAGTGGCTGAACGCCACCGACTGGAAGGCCGCGGAGCTGAGCGACACGATATTCCACCAGACCTCCGACACCACCGGAGGGACCTACTACGCAATGGTCGAGTACGGCGGCAAGGGAGGCAACTACACCCTCGCCCTGGAGCTGATTCCCGAGAACGACGCCGACTCCGGGACGGACGTCTCCGGAGACATCAACACCGCCTACCTCATTTCGGGCAACGGGACCTACACCGGATACATCCATGACGATGACAAGAAGGACTATTACAAGTTCAATGTCAGCGGCGGGCAGATAATCATGTTCAACTTCACAAATCTGGGCGCCGAGCCAAAGACCGTAAGGCTCCAGATGTACAGGCCGAACAAGGAGTGGCTCAAGTCCACCGAGTGGCTCAACCCCGGCATCAGCGAGAACGAGGTCGTCTGGATAACCAACAACGCGGGCGCGGGCCAGTGGTACCTGATGGTTGAGGGCGACAACGCCTACAGGTTCGACCTCACGCTCACGGACCAGACCGACGCGGGCGAGCTCGGGGACGCGGGCGACGACATAAACACCGCGAGGCCTGTGCAGAGGGGCGAAAACTACACGGGTCTCATGGGCGATGACGACGAGAAGGACTTCTACAGCTTCAGCGCCGTGACCGGAGAGAAGCTCTCGTTGGGCTTCAGGGTCACGAGCGGCTCGGAGGAGGGGAGGCTGACGCTCTACGGGCCCGACAAGAACGAGATTGACGCCACGGACTGGGTCAACCCCGACGTGCCCACTACACTAGAGTACACCGCGACGGCCTCGGGTCTCTACTACATCTTAATCGAGACGGGCAACAACGAGTACATGTTCAACGTCACGCTGGCCAGCGCGGTCATGGACACCGAGAATCCCGTCGTGACCGTCACATATCCAGCCAATCGAACCACATTGACTACGGCCACCATCAACGTCACAGGAACCGCGTCGGATGATGTTGGAGTGGAGAAGGTCGAGGTAAGCCTAAGCGGGATTGTGTGGTGGCTCGCCACCGGCACGAACACTTGGACCTACTACAACCTGACCCTGCCCGAGGGCACGAGCACCATCTACGTCAGGGTGACGGACTACTCGGGCAAGACGAACATCACCTCCGTCGAGGTGACCTACAGCACCGCTCCTCCCGACACCGTCAAGCCAAAAATCGAGATTACTTCCCCCAAGCCCGGTGCCAAGGTGACAAAGAGGACCATCTTCGTCTGCGGCACGGCCACCGACGACACGAGTCTGTCCGTTGATGTGGAGGTCTTCGTCAACGGCGTCAAGGCGACACAGGTCAGGTCCTTTATGGGGGTGTTCATGGGCAACGTGACCCTGAAGGAGGGCAAGAACAACATCACCGTGGTTGCGAGGGACGCCGCGGGCAACGAGGCGACAAAGAGCGTCACCGTGACCTACGAGAAGCCTAGTTCCCAGCCGGGATTCGGGGCTCTCCTCCTTCTCGTCGCTGTGGGAGCCGGTCTGGCGCTATTGCGCCGGAGGAGGGACTGAGGAACGGTGGCCACCCCCCGCGCCGCGCGGGCGGATGCCAAAGCTTAGGATAGGGGCCGGCGCGGTACTGAAGCAAAGCCGCCCGCCGCGCGGTCGGGGGAGTCAGGCCTCCCTTATTCTCGCGACGAGCGCCCGAATCTCATCGCCAGACATACCGCAGAGCGGGAAGAGGACCGGAGTCGGTGCGACTGGTATCCCACGCTCGAGCTCGTCGTAAGTGAGCCCCAGCACTATAGCCGCGGCCTTTCTCCGGCGGGCGAGGCTGGCGAGTCCTCCGACCGAGACATCATCTACTCTATGTAGCACCAGCCCGGGCGCCCATGGGAGGAGCATATCAAGAGCCCTCCGGGGCCCATCCTGAGCCCCCTCGTGTTTCATGGGAGCGCTCGTGGCCGCTTGACGCAAGGGGTCCGGGGTGGGTGGGTTCTGGAGGGTAGGGGGGATTTCAGGTGGCGGGGGAGACTCCTCTGCCCCGAGCTCCCCCACTTCAGGTGCGACCGCTATGACCCTGCATCCGCGCTTCATCATCAGCCAGGCTGCTGCGGCCCCATTTTCTCCGTCGAGCAGCGCCACGACGCGCCCCTGCGTGCCCAACGGGAGGCCCCCGGGGCCCGGCAGCTTCTCAACAAAGACGAAGGCTCTTTTCTGGCGCACCTCGACAAAGAATTCCACGTCGGGGGCCGTCAGGTCAACCCGGACGCCCCGGCCCTCGTTGGCCCTGAACACCTCCCGTCCCACCATGGCGGCGAGCTCCTGACTGGTGTAGGGATGGGTCCCGGTGCGGCGGGCGCGGACCGCGAAAGTCTGGCCATCGCGCAGCGCGGTCCGGGAGCACTCCGCCACCAGCCCCAATATCTCGCCCGCGTCGGAACTACATTCCACAGCCGGGCTGAAGGAGGTCACACCGAACACCCTTCTAAGTAGGGTGCAAGCCCCCTTGTCGTCCGCAGTGCGCAAGAAGATTCTGCCCCATTCGCGCGATGTGAGACACTCCAGCCCCGCGCTCATGAACATCTCTTCGATGTTGCGCATCAGGGCCCTCTCGAAGCGCAGCCTGACACGCCTGCTCTTGAGCGCAAGCTCGCCGTAACGGACAAGTATGAGTCCCATCCTACCTCCCATTTCCGTCCGGCAGAATAGGCTTTCCCCGGGCGCCAGGTTTAAATAGGGGATAAGTAATTTGGGGGCAGTAGATAACCTCCGGTTAATAACCGGGTGAGCTCGATGGCGCGAAGGAAAGCTATCCCTAAGGACGCGCGAGAATCGGCGGGGGAATCTCAGGGCGAGAGCGAGAGGCCCACCGTGGATGCTATGGAGCCGGGAGTCCCCGGGACATCCAGGCCCCCAGCGCAAGATGGCGGCTGCCCAGCCAAGGCCTCCACCACCCCCACGCCCGCCCCTCCGGCGGCCCCCGAGCCCCCGGTGATTTCAACGGCCCCATCCGGTGAGGAGAGGCTCCGGAGGGAACTCGAGGAGGCCAACAGGAGGGCGGAGGAGATTCGCTCGAACCTCCAGAGGGTGGCGGCGGACTTCGAGAACTTCAAGAAGTTCGCCGAGAGGGAGAGGGGCGGGGCGGTCGAGCGCGAGAGGGCCTCGCTCCTGCGCTCCTTCCTCGATGTCTATGAGAATCTCGAGAGGGCGGTCGAGGCCGGGAGCCGGGAGCTGAGCAACGAGAGCGCGCTGATGAGGGGGCTCCGGCTAACCCTTGAGAGCGCTAGGGAGCTGCTCGAGAGGGAGGGTGTGAAGAGGATAGAAGCGGTAGGGACGATGTTCAACCCGGAGCTCCACGAGGCCGTTTGCTTCGTCCCCGACCCGGGGCGTCCCGAGTACACGGTAATCGAGGAGGTCAGGAGGGGCTACACGCTCAACGGGAAGCTCCTTAGGCCATCGAAGGTCACGGTCGCAACCGGTCCCGCGCCAGTGGGGGGCGCGGGGGGGACCGGTGGCTCCGGAGGGGAGGGGAGAACGGAGGGTGGAGCGAGCGAGGGAAGCAAGGTGCAGTGAGGGAGAGAGGAGGTGAGAATGATGGGCAAGATAATCGGAATAGACCTAGGAACCAGCAACTCTGCAGCGGCGGTGATGATGGGCGGGAGACCGACGATAATACCGAGCGCCGAGGGGACGAGCCTTGGGGGCAAGGCCTTCCCGTCGTACGTGGCGATCACCAAGGACGGGCAGCTCCTCGTCGGCGAGCCGGCTCGGAGGCAGGCAGTCACCAACCCAGAGGGCACGGTCTTCGCGATCAAAAGGAAGATGGGACAGGACTACAGGGTGAAGCTTCGCAACAGGGAGTTCACGCCCCAGCAGATATCCGCCTTTATACTTCAGAAAATCAAGAGGGACGCGGAGGCCTTTTTGGGCGAGAAGGTCGAGAAGGCCGTGATAACCGTCCCGGCCTATTTCAACGACAACCAGAGGACCGCAACAAAGGACGCAGGCGCGATAGCTGGGCTGGACGTGGTCAGAATCATCAACGAGCCGACGGCGGCGGCCTTCGCCTACGGACTGGACAAGAGCGACAAGGAGCAGAAAATACTCGTCTTCGACCTAGGCGGTGGCACTCTCGACGTCACCGTCATGGAGTTCGGGCAAGGAACCTTTCAGGTTCTGGCGACTAGCGGCGACACACAGCTTGGCGGAACCGACATGGACAACGCGATAACCGAATACCTCGCCTCTGAGTTCAAGAAAGAGCACGGCATCGACGTCCGGAAGGACAAGACCGCCCTCCAGAGGCTCAGGGAGGCCGCCGAGAAGGCGAAAATCGAGCTCTCCACGACTCTGGAGACTGAGATCAACCTTCCATTCCTTTCGGCAACGCCCGAGGGTCCGGTGCACTTCACGCACACTCTCACCCGTGCTAAGCTCGAGGAGCTGGTCAGACCGACAATCGAGCGCTGCAGGGGCCCGATGGCACAGGCCCTCTCGGACGCAAAGCTAAAGCCCGAGGACATAGACAAGGTCATCCTCGTCGGCGGCCCGACAAGGATGCCGATAGTGCAGAGGTTCGTTGAGGAATACCTCGGGAAGAAGGTCGAGAGAGGGGTGGACCCAATGGAGTGCGTCGCGATGGGCGCGGCGATTCAGGGGGCCATCCTCGCCGGAGAGGTGAAGGACATAGTCCTCCTCGACGTCACCCCACTCTCGCTCGGCGTCGAGACGCTCGGGGGCGTGTTCACGAAAATAATCGAGCGCAACACAACCATACCAACCGAGAAGTCCCAGATATTCACCACGGCCTCGGACAACCAGTCAACGGTCGAGATTCACGTGCTCCAGGGCGAGAGGCCGATGGCCGCTGACAACACCTCGCTCGGTGTGTTCCACCTTGTAGGCATCCCGCCAGCGCCCCGGGGCATCCCGCAGATAAAGGTGACATTCAAGATCGACGCCAACGGAATTCTCAACGTCTCTGCGAAGGACCTGGGGACGGGTAACGAGCAAGCCATAACCATCACCGCCTCCACCAAGCTCTCCAAGGAGCAGATCGAGAGGATGATCAAGGAGGCCGAACAGTTCGCCGAGGAGGACAAGAAGAAGAAGGAAAGGGTGGAGACGAAGAACCAGGCCGAGAGCCTCATCTACTCGACTGAGAAGCTCCTGAAGGAGATGGGGGACAAGGCCTCGAAGGAGGAGAAGGAGAAGGTTCAGGCCGCTCTAGAGCGGCTCAAGGACGCGCTAAAGGGCGACGACATCGAGAAGATAAAGGCCGCATCCGAAGAGGTCACGACCTCTCTCCACGGCGTCACCACGAGGATGTACCAGCAGGCGGCCGCCCAAGCAGCGGAGGAGCGGAGGAAGAAGGAGAGAGGAGCCAGTCCATCGGAGGAGAAAGGGGAGGAGGCCGATAGAAAGAAAAGAGCCGACGACGGGAAGACGGTGGATGCGGAGTATAAAGTCGTGGACGAGAAATAGCGGCCACGGCGATTCGGGGGGCGAACGGGGGAGGGCCATAGGGGGCCGGAGCTCGCCCGGTCCCCGGTTATAAATGCCCGGATAGATACGTGGGGGCCATGCGCGCAGCGATCGTGGACGGCTATGTCGACGAGCCCTCCACGCTGGGCGTCCCACCCTACATTTCGCCCTACCCCCGCCTCCTCGCCGGCGCCGTGAGAGACGCGGGCCACGACTGGCTATACCTGACTGCCGACGAGCTGAGGGCGGCTGGCCTTGTCAGCGGCTCCCCGACCCTTCCCGCGCCCGGTGCGCGGGAGCGAGCCCTCAAGAAGGCCCGCATCCTCTCTGAGTGCGACGTTCTCGCGCTCTCGGGAGGGGCCTCAGTTCCCGGAAAGTACCTCCGCGGCCTCCCACTATCTGTGCGAGAGATGGGAGAAATCGCGCGCGCCTTCAGAGGAGCCAAGCTGCTTGGAGGCCCCCTCGCGCGCTTCTCCCCCTGGGCCCTTGAGGGCGTGTGGGGGCTGTTCGATTTCGTCGCCCGGAAGGACGCCGAAGCGGCTCTCTATGAGTACCTGAGGGTGGGTCGTTGGAGGGACAGGGAGCGGTCGGCCGAGGAGGAGGAGAGGTGGCTCAGGATGGGAGCGGCTTTGGTGAGGGAACACCCCGACTTCCCCAGACCCCTCATGGTCGAGCTCCTTTTGTACCGGGGCTGCGTACGGTACCGCTCGGGCGGCTGTAGCTTCTGCACCGACGCACTCTACGGGAGGCCGAGGTTCAGGACCCCTGAAGACGTAGCGGCGGAGGTCTCCGCACTTCATGAGGCTGGGGCCGTGGGCTTCAGGCTCGGCGGGGCCTCCTGCATATTTTCCTACCTAGCGGAGGGGGTGGGTACCACAGAGGCGCCGAGGCCCTCGCTGGAGGCCGTTGCGCGGCTCCTGAGAGGAATTCGCGCCGCGGCGCCGGGGCTTGAGGTTCTGCACACCGACAACGCCAACCCAGCGGTCATCGCCTCCCATCCCGAGGAATCGAGGGCGATTCTTGGGGAGCTGGTCTCATACTGCACGGGCGGAAACGTGCTCTCACTAGGGCTGGAGAGCGCGGACCCGGCGGTGATGGAGGCGAACAACCTGAACGCCACTCCAGAGCAGACGCTGGAGGCGGTGAGGATGATAAACGCGGCTGGAGCGGCCATGTCCCCGACGGGACTACCCGCCCTCCTCCCGGGCCTGAACTTCCTCTGCGGTCTTGAGGCCGAGACCTCCCGGACCTACGAGCTCAACCTTGATTTTCTCAGGCGGCTGGCTGGGGAGGGGGTGCTCTTGAGGAGAATCAACATCAGGCAGGTGGCTCCGGTCAGGAGGAGGTTCCCGCCATTGCGGCACAGGGGGGCCTTTCTCCGGTTCAAGGAGAGGGTGAGGAGGGAGATAGACCGGCCGATGCTGGCGAGGATCGCACCCTTTGGGACGGTTCTGAGGGATGTGTTCCCTGAGGTCATTATTGGCCGCCTCGTCTTTGGGAGACAGTCCGGGACCTATCCCCTTCTCGTCGGAATTCCAAAGGGAGCCGGTTCGGAGGAGGCTCTGATGTCCGGGCAGTGCTTAAATATAGTCGTCGTCGACCACGGGGAGAGGAGCGTGACCGGCCTCCCCACCCCACTTAAGGTGAATAGTTTGCCCCTCTCCGCATTGGCGGCAATCAGGGGCATTGGAAGGATGAGGGCGGCAAGAATCGTCCGGAGAAGGCCGTTTAAAAACTCCAGTGAGGTCTCAGCCGCCCTAGACGACCCGCGCCCTCTGAGGCCGCTCATGGAGCTAATATCCTGTGAGAGATGACCCCTACTCTTCGTATCGATTTAATTTTTACTAATTTTCCAAAAATTTTATATTCCCGATTAACCAACGTATGTAATGGAGTGTCATTATCATGAAAATGCGAGAGGGAAACGGGTCTCTGTCCAGAGGGGAGAGAGAGGGGGTGGCGAGTGATGAGGAGGGGTCAAGAGCGCAGGCTCCTTCGCATCGTGGGGAGTGTAGTCCTTCTCCTCAACGTCGCTGTGGCGTGCCTCTCCCTCAGCGACCTATGCCTTTTGACCTCGGGAGCTGTCAGGGTCACATTGCCGACGGAGAAAGACTTCTCCTGGAGGCTGGACGCGGGGAATGCCTCCATCGTATTTCTGGGGAGCTACACAATCCAGAACAGGGGCTTCTACGACATCACGGACCTTAATATAGATGCTTCGATCTCAACGCCCTCCGGCGTCAGGCTCGTGGATTACTCTGTGAAAAATGTCAGAATACCGGCCTTCGGCGGCGGTAACAGGACGATTCTCGCCATCATGCCTCTAGAGAGGCTCCTCGGGCTCGACTTCGGCTCGATACTCTTCAGCGCGACGAAATTCGTCATCAAGGTCAGGGTGGACGCCGCCTATATCCTAGGCCTGGCCAGATTCCACGCCGAGGAGACAATCGATTACTCCTGGAGGCCTCCCCTACGCGAATGGGCTGGCTACTTCCTCGGAGGCAACCTGAGCGCCGCGCTGAGGGATGCCATGCCGGCTCTCGGGGACTTGTTCGACAGCTTGGTCTCGTGGGTTGCCGCTGCGATTCTCGCCGGGGGGGAGCCAGTCACGCTCCATAGCGGCGGTCTGGAAACGGTCCTGAGCTACATAGAGCCGTTCCTTTATATATCCCTCAGGGCGGGGGGGAGGGAGCTCGCGCGGGTATCACTCAACCTCCCCGCTGGAGGTGGTGGAATTGCCGAAATCTGAGCCCCGGGGGGCGAGAGTTCAGGTTGGGTGGGTGGAGGCCCTAAAGCGCTTCAGGGACTTGCACCACCTTAAACCGCTCATGACCCTCCTGATATACCTGGTCGCTCCGCTGGTCTCATTCCAGCTCGTGCTCGCCCAGTACCCCCAGCTCGACTCGAGCCGGTTCCGCTTCGCCGCAACCTATATAATTCCTCTTGGGCTCCTCCTCACCTCGATTTCGATCGCTCAGGAGAGGTTCCCCAAGGGCACGCTTTTCAGACTCTATCTCGACGGCGCCTTCGTGACCCTCTCGATGCTCTGGCTCCTCTCGATTCTCGGCGGCGCCCCCATTATTCACTCGAGCTATGAGGGTCATCCCTTCTCGATTGACGTCACACCGATATTCGCCCTAGCAGTCGGTGTGGCGGGGGCCAATTTCGTGTACGATTTTCTAGAGTATAGATACTACAAAATCGAGGGTGGGGACTTTGGCGGAGCCGTATCGCAAGGCCCGGAAGACCACGCTCCAGGTCTCCCCCGCCTGAGATGGCCAGCTCCAGCGCAGCTGGAGGCCGCGGAGGGCCCCAACGTCACATCCCCGCTCTCCATCACCCTGACCCCCTCCTGCTACCCCGTTTGGCTCAGTCCCGTTAATGGGGCTTCGATGGGGTGTGAAGTCAACTTCTCCCTCTGCGCTCAGGCTCCCGAGCCATCCCCGACTCCCGGACCGCTCCGGCCCGGGGGGGCGGAAGAAAAATTCAATATCCGCACGAGCCCATGGCCCTCCGAGAACCATGGAGAGGGTCACTAGGGTCGGTGTCTCGTTCGAGCCGGAGCTGCTGAAGAGGTTCGATGCCCTGACGCACAAGAGGGGCTACAACAACCGCTCCAGGGCGATTCGCGACATTTTAAGGGAGGAGCTTGCGCGGGAAGCACTGAGGGTGGCCCGGGGGCACGTGGTGGCGACACTAACGATAATCTACGAGCACCGCGCCGGGGTGACACAGCGCCTCCTCGAGCTCCAGCACCACCACCACGCTGGGGTTCTGGCGACGACGCACATCCACATCGACGAGCGCCGGTGCCTCGAGGTGCTCGTGCTCAGGGGAGACGCGGGGGAGGTCCGCTCCCTAGCGCAGCACATCAGGGCGCTCAGGGGCGTTGAGCTCGGAGAGCTCGTGATGCTGAAGAGCTGAAGGGGCGGGCTCATTTCCCCTTCTTCAAAATCGATTTGAGCCTGCTGATGTCCTCCTCCATCTTCGCGATTCGGCTCCTCTCCTTCTTCTCGACTTCACCGATTATTTCCTCGAAGGGGATGGCGAGCCTGTAGCTATGCACGGGGCGGCCCTTCCTCTCGCGCTTTATGTCCCTCTTACTAACCCAGCCCCTCTCACGCAGCTCGTTTATCGCGGTCGAGACCTCGGGCTGTCTGAGGCCCGTGGCCCTCTCTATCTGGGAGGAGGTTGCCTCCTCCATCCCCGCGAGGCACACGAGCGTCCTGGCTACGTTCCTCCCGAGCGACATCGATGTGAGTAGCTCGACGAGTTCCTCCTCCTTTTCATCCAGACCGGCCATTCCCCGGACCCTTCTAATAATATTATCTATCAAAATATATAATTATCTCTTTATTGACCTCTTATCGACCACCCATCCATCCTCCGGACGCCCGCTCCATCGCCCCGAAGTTCGCCACCGCAGCCTCCCGGGCGCGAGCGCGCTCAACAAAAGCCCTGAGCCCCAGAAAACCCCCGAGAGCGAAAACGACCATGAATGGAATCGCCACCACCCAGCCCCACGGGAGGCCCTCGAAAAATGTGGCGGTGCCGTTCCATATAGAGTGAAGAGCGACCGCGGTGAGGTAGGCGAGGGGAATTCCACGGAGCGCACCGGGACCGTCGCTCCTGAGACGGCCGTATGCGTAGCCGACCGCGCCCGTCCCGACGGCGTGAATGGCTATCGAGGCGAGGCCGCGAGCCAGGGAACCGATGGTCCAGACCGCCGCTGGGTCCTCACCAGTGTAGAGGAATGAGAGCTCGTAGGAAATGTTCTCGATGAGAGCGAACCCCATGCCGCAGGTCACGCCATATATCAATCCGTGGAGCCTTCCCCTAACGCTCTCCTTGACGGCGATGAGTCCCAGCGGCTTGACGAACTCCTCGACGAGGGGCGCGATTCCGGCGACCACCAGAAGAATTGGGGTACCGTGTATGGCCCCGCCGCCCAGCGCTAGCGAGGAGAGGCTGTTAACGTAGAGCGCGGGTATGGTTGACAGCATCCCGCAGGTCAGGGCGACAAGGACCGCCCTCGCGGGCGCGGGGTCGCCGTCAAAGCTGTAGAAATAGGATATCCATATCAGCGAGGGGAAGGAAAAGCCGATGACGAACGCGACGGGGAAGGTCAGAACCGTGGCCACGGGTGCCTCGCTCCATATCGCTAGAGAAGCACCTCCTGCGAAAATGGCGGTGATGAAAATCGCCATGAGCATCCAGGCGGGAGGGAGCTCGAGGGCCTTCGGCGATGAGGGGGGCGGGGGCTGTCCCGCGCCCGAGGGCCAGTCTCGAGCACCGCCACCGTAACCGGCGATTTCTGCCGGCCAGCTCTGCTGGTAGCCGGTGCCTTGGTAGTATGGTCGATACAAAGGGTTACTCTGGTAATACTGGTAGTGCGCCGGATAATAATAATGCTGGTATGGGTAATAGAATTGGTAATAATAATGGTACCACTGCAGATAGGGGTCTCGGCCCGCGCCCGGGCCGAAAGTGTAGGGGGGCATCGTGGCCGGACGCGCGGTTATCGTTTCGAAAAAGCCCTCGAAGAGCTGGAGGCCGAAGTATATTAGGAAGGAGCCGATGATGAGGAGGATTATGGAGAGGGCGGCGCAGAAGGTGACGAGAGTATCCCTCGCCACGGCCGCAAGGAGGAGAATCTCGAAGAAGCTGACCACACAGAAAGCCCCTGCGGCTAGGGTATAAATTCTGCTTAAATCCCTGACCCAGCCCACGATGGGTGGAACGACGGAAGTGGTAGAATATACTTCCGCTGCACCGCTGGATTTATCTCTTCAGTTCGTGATAAGGATTTAATGATGCGTCCTCCATCCGTGAAGAGGGGAGAGGGGGGAGGGGGCTACCGGTGGCGAGCCCTCCCCGCCCTCCTCGCCCTTCTCGCCGCGGTTTTCCTCTGGGCCCCGGCGGCCGCGGATGACGAAACCTACCCGGACATTCAGGTAAGCACAACCCGCGACCCCTCCCCCGGAGAGGAGTTCAGCACTGTCTTCACCCTGACCTCGCATCAGAGCGCGAACTACACCATAACCATCTCTCCGAGGCCCGAGTTCGCCTTCACCGACGGCTCAAACGGGAGCAAGACCTATGAAGTCCCCGTGGGGAGGGCCGTGGATTTCATATTTCCGATGAGGGTCTCGAGGTCCGCGGCGGAGGGCGAGTACCTGTTCTCCTACACCGTGGTCAGGGACGGGGCAACGGTGAAGATGGACACCTTCACCGTCAAAGTCGGGCGTATGCCCTGCACCTTCGCTGTTATCCTCCTCCCCCCGCTCGCAGTTTTTCTGGCCTTAGTGAGGAGGAGAGGGTATCCGCGGCCGCCGGGCGAGCACTCAAGCACCTCTAAGGGTGAGCTGGGCCCGTCATGGCGTTCGAGCCGGGAAAATAAGCGCCCCGGCGGGGGTGGGTGGGGCTGAATGGTCTTCAGGGCCTTCATCGCTGTTGAGGTTGGGGACAGGCCTAGCTTCCGGAAGCTCGCCGAGGAGCTCGCCTCTTCCGGGGCTGATCTGAAGCTCGTGGAGCCCGGCAATCTCCACATCACCCTGAAGTTCCTTGGGGACACAGAGGAGGCATCTGTGGATGGTATTCACGAGGCGATGAAGAGGAGCGTCGGGGGCGTGGCGCCCTTCGAGCTCAGTTTCCGGGGGACCGGCGCCTTTCCCGATATGAATTACATCAGGGTCGTCTGGGTCGGCCTGAGTGGAACGGAGCCCCTCGCTGAAATCGCGAGAAGGCTCGACGAGGAGCTCGCCCCGCTGGGTATGGTGGATAGGGGAGGGTTTACGCCTCACATGACCCTGGCTAGGGTTAAGAGTCGGAGGGGCAGGGAGAGAATTCAGGAAATACTGAGGGCGAGGGCGAGCGAGGACTTCGGCTCGATGCGCGTTGAGCGCGTGAAGCTGAAGAAGAGTGTGCTCGGGAGGGCGGGACCGGTCTACTCCGACGTCAGGGAGGTCGCTCTTTTGGGATGAGCTGGGGGCGCGACGATACCCACGCGCCGCCCCGGCTCCGTGGCTGAGATGACGCAGTCCGGCGCGGGGAAGCGGCGCGGCATCACCGGCTGGGGACCGGATTGGAGGCGCTACCGCCCGCGTCCAGCCGGGCCTTCCAATGCCTTTTATATCAGCACGGCGATTTCCCATCAATGCATGGAATCGAGAGAAGGGTTCTCAGGATGGTGACTCCCTCGCCGGAGGAGCAGTCGCGCATTGAGGCGGCTGCCAGGGGCCTCGTCGAGCGCGTCCGGCTCGCAGCCGCGGAGCTCGGGCTGAGGGGCGAGCCGCTACTTGTGGGCTCGGTCGCGAAGGGGACTCATCTGACCCACCCAGACATCGACGTCTTTTTTCTCTTCCCGCCGGATGTCCCGAGGGAGGAGCTCGAGGAGAAGGGCCTGGAGCTCGGCATGAGGGTCCTGGGGGGAATCAGGCGCTACGCGGAGCACCCGTACATCAGGGGCGAATTCGGCGGTTTTGAGGCAGAGGTCGTCCCCTGTTACCGCATCACCGACACCGCCCAGAGGATGAGCGCGGTGGACAGAACTCCCTTCCACACTCGCTTTGTCGCGGAAAGAATCACCGACGCCCAGAGGGCCGAGGTCAGGCTGCTCAAGAGCTTCCTTAAGGGCATTGGGGCCTACGGAGCGGAGGAGGCCGTGCGCGGCTTCTCTGGCTATCTGGCCGAGCTCCTTGTGCTTAAGTTCGAGAGCTTCAGAGCGGTGCTGGAAGCCGCTTCGCGCTGGTCCGGGAGGGTCGAGCTCTCTCTCGATGGGGCCCGCGGATGCCCCGACGAGAGACACTCGCCCCTCCTGTTCTCCGACCCCGTCGACCCTAGCCGGAACGTTGCCTCCGCCCTCTCACTCGAGAAATTTTCCCTGTTCGTCGCGGCCTCACAGAGCTATCTCAGGAGGCCGAGCATGAAGTTCTTCTTCCCCAGACCGCCGGTTCCGATGACCCGGAGTGAGCTGGCGGCGATGCTGCGGAGGAGGGGCACGGAGCTTGTGGGCATTGGGCTCCGAACGCCCAGTGTGGTTCCGGATATATACTACTCCCAGCTCAGGAAGTTTGAAAGGGGGATAGCGGCGCTCTGCGAGGAGCACGGCTTCCGCCTCCTCGCCTCATCCTTCCACGAGGCGGGCGGGCAGACGGTCTTCATTTTCGAATTCGAGGTTGGGAGGCTACCGCGCGTCATGGTCCACAAGGGACCGCCGGTCGGGAACCCCAGAGCTCCTGATTTCATTGGAAAGTGGAGGCGCTCGACGAAGAGGATGAGCGCACCACACATCCGTGAGGGGCTCTGGGCGGTCGAGGTCAGGCGCGATCACACAACGGCCGCGGAACTCATCCAGGCGAGCATCGAGCGCCTGAGTCTCGGCAGGCATCTGAGCGAGGAGGTGAGGAGGGGCTACAGGCTATTGACCGGGGTGGAGCTGCTCACGAGAGAGCTCGCGCTGGCCCTGACTCTCCACTTCGACAAAAGGTTTCCATGGGAGCGATGAGAAAGCCGGCGGTCCTAGACCTCCCTAAGGGCCGCTTTGAGCTCCTCTAGAAGCTCCGGCCTTGTGTCCCTCAGTGTCGGTCTGAGTGGCCTCGCGGCCTCAAGGTCCGAGAAATCCAGCTCCGCATCCACGACCGCCTCCTCATAGTCCGGCCCGAGAGCCTTCATTTCCAGTCTCGGGCCGATGACTCGGCTCCCACCCCAGAACTCGAGCTGGCCCTCAGTGCCGACTAGGTTGCAGTAGGCGACGAAGACCGTGCTCTCCACAGCGCGCGCGGGCAAAACCGCTTCGAAGAAGCGGCGGGTCTGGGTTGGGGAGGCAGAGATATCAACCACAAGCTCGGCACCCCTCAGCGCAAGGGTTTTCACGGCCTCCGGGAAAAAGATGTCGTAGCATATCAGCACCCCCAGCCTACCCCAGGGCGTCTCGAAGACGGGGAGCTCCCTGCCGGGGAGGAAATACCTCTTCTCGTCGAAGGGCCCAAAGTTCGCCAGATGGCACTTCCTGTAGACCCCCACGCTCCCATCGGGGAGCGCAAGGACGGCGGAGTTGTAGATATGCCCTCTGAGCCTCTTGTCCCTCTCCGGCATCCCCAATATTATCCCCGACCCAAGCTCTCGGGAGAGGGCTGATATCCTCCTAACCGAGGGGCCGTCGAGCGTCTCGGCGAGCCTAGGGACTTCGTCCCTGATGGAGTATCCCGTCAGGGCCATCTCAGGGAGGACATATAGGTCGGCGCCGCGGCGCGGGGACTCCGGGGCCGCGCCTGCTACCTCATAGCTTTTTCGTGGGTGTGCCGAGAATCTCCGCGAGGGGGTCGAGCTCCTCGGGCCTCGGCTCCGGCTTCGGAGGCTGGAGTGGAGCTCCTGGGGGCTGTGAAGGAGAGGGAGGGGATGCGGGGGCGCTGGGACCCGTCGTTGCCGTAGCGGGGGCGGCGCCTCCGGCCCCACCCGCACCACTGGGAGCTGGGCCTGCGGCGGTTGAAGCTCCAGCGGTAGGGGCCCCGCTGGCGGGAGGGGGCGATGGGGTGGCTCCAGTGGGTGCGGTGTCGGGGACGGGCACGGGAACCTCGGTGGGCGGGGGCAGGGGCTTGAATGGCTCGGGTACTGGCTTCTCTGAAATTCTGTATTCCTCGCCGAGCTTGGTGGGTTGGGGCGGCTGGGCGGGTTTGGTGGGAGGCGCTGGCCCCGGTCCCCCGCCAACTCCTGCCCCGGCTGCCGCCTTGGCCCCCGCCAGCGGAGCCTGCAGTGCCTCCTCAGCAGCTCCTCTATCCTTCTCAGGTTCCGCTCCTTCTCTCCGAGCAGCGGCCTGAACTGCACCAGCGCCAGCCTCATACTCCTCCCTCCCGAATGTCGGCTTCGGAATCAATGCCCTCAGCCTGTCCGGCACTCTGAGCCATGTGGGGCGCTTCAGACCCCACTTTCCCGTCGTTCTCTTCGTGTCCCAGGCGACGACCCCCACGAATACCAGAACAAGCGCAAGCGCGATCACGGCCCCAAACTCGAGCTCCGAGAGGATGGGCCTCTGCCTCTCCCTGACCACGAGCCTCTGGACCCTGGAGGGGTTTCCTGCGAGGTCGTAGGCGACTATCTCGATTGTGTTGTTGCCCTCCCGCAGGGCCACCTCCTTTTTAAAGGCGCCAGAGGCGTCCACCCGGGCCGGCTTTCCGTTAACAATAACCGTGGCGCACTGCTCCGTGAAGCCCTTCACCAGCACCTTAGAAGCGGTGGTTCTGGCACCGTTCTTCGGGCTCGTCACATTGAGGAATGGCCTCTCCCTGTCGAGAACGACCCTGTACACAAGCACCCTCGTGTTTCCGGCAGCGTCGCTGGCGGTGATCACGAAAACATTCTCCCCGAGGTCGAGGGTGACGGGCTTGCTGAAGTTTCCCTCCTCGACGAGCACGGGCTTGCCGTTCAGGGTGAGCGAAGCCCCCCTCTCGACCACGCCCGCGAAGACAAGCCTCCTCTCCCTCGTGTAATAGAGCTGAGATGGTGGCGAGCTGAGATTTATGAGGGGCGGGGAGGTGTCGAGAGTTACATAGATGTCGGCTGTGGCGTTGTTGCCGTACCGGTCCCAGGCCGATACGCGCAGGTGGCTGGTTCCATTCCGAAGGGGGTACTCGAGCGAGAAATTCCGGCCGGTGACGTTGATGGCGAGCTCGTTCCAAGTGAGGTTGGTCTCGTCGTCCACCGTGCAAACCTTGAGAGTGGTGTTCTCCTCAATCGCCCCGAAGATCGTCAGATTGGTCTGGTTTGTGAAGGTGCCGTTGAGGGGGTAGACCTCGAACGGGAGTATCATCGTGTCGAGACGGACGACAACGGTCACACGAGCCCTGTTCCCGGCCCTGTCCCTTGCCTCGACCAGAAAAACGTTGTCGCCCTCTGTCAGCCTCAGAGTGGTGTTGAAGGCGCCGGAGCGGTTGTCCACGGCCACCTGTGCTCCATTCACCGTGACAGATGCGCCGGCCTCGGTGTACCCGAGCATCAGCGTTTCCGAATTCCTCGTCACGTTGCCGCTCGCCGGCGCGGTCACGCAGAGCATCGGGGGCTTTGTGTCCACGGTGACGGTGAGCGAGGCGAGACCGGTGTTGTTTGTCGCGTCCCAGGCCCTAACCTGAACCGTATGTGTTCCGTCGCTCAGGTTGAGGGTTGCGTTCCAGAAAGAGGTGCCCTTTGCGCTCTTCCAGGCGCCGCTGCCCGTCCTGTACTCGACAAGCGTCACCGAGGTCTCGTTGTCCCAGGCGGTCCCCCTGAGCTCGAACTCGCGGGTCGGCAGATGGGTTCCGTTCTCGGGGGCCTCAACCCTGACGACGGGTCCGATGTCGTCCAGTTTTATCAGGACATCCAGCGAGCGGTCGGGGCTGGAGAACGCGTACCCGCTCCGGCCCCCCCTGCTAGCAACGACCTTGTAGGGGCCGTAGTAGAGCCTGAAGTCACGGGCGTATGTGTACTCGAGCGCCTTCCCGAAGGAAAGGCGGCCCTGCGCGTCCGTCACGCCCTGGAATGCCAACGCTCCGGAGGCGTTGTAGGCCCTGACCTCCGCCCCCTGCACCGGCCCATCGCTAGACCACCAGACCACACTCGCCCCGAGGAACCAGGAGACGTTCAGCCGGCTGTGGGCGTCGCCGACGGAAATGTTCGTCGGGCGCACGGTGCAGTTCACGCACTCCACATATGCCCTGTCGGTGAGGTAGATGTCGAGGAGGCCCCTGCTCAGGGTGATGTTCTCGAGAAGCGCGCGGGTCGAGCGGACCTCGATGGGATAGATCTGGGTGCCCGTGATGACGTGGTCCGACACGCGGGTGCTCGCGCAGCTCATGAGACCGACGCCCCTGTAGGTGTTGTTCAGCATCGTGCTGTTCTCCGAGACTGCCGAAGAGGAGTACTCCGCCCATATCGCGTTGTAGTTCCCGGTGAATGTGTTGCGCCTCGCGTCGAGCGTGGAGCGGCTGACGTATATCCCGAACTTCCGGTTCCCGGTGAAATTCGAGAAGGAGACGCTGAGCGCGGAGCGGTCGCTCGCCAGAATCGCGGTGCTGTTGATATCCCTGAAGGTGCAGCGCGAGACAATCAGGGTGGAGTTGAAGGCGGCGACGCCTTCCTCGCTGTCCCTGAGCTCGCAGTCCGTGAGCCTCAGCGTCGTGTCGCGGACGTGGAGGCACTGATAGCAGCGCTCGAATGTGGTGTTGTGGATGGTGGTGTAGGGCGTGAGAACCCTCAGGCCGCTCAGACTTCCGTCGGCGCTTTTCCCGACGCCCGCGTGGCGCACGGTGCTGCGTGATATCTCGATGAGGGAGCCCCGGTGCGCCGTGAACAGGAAGCCCCTCGAAACATTGGACGACTGCAGCGTGGACTGCCTGAGAATCAGCTCACCCCCGGCGAGCACGCTGACTCCGAACTCGCCGGGGTAGGAGCAGTCGAGGGTGAGGGTGCAGCAAGTCAAAGTCAAGGAGCCGGAGGGGCCGACAGTCAGGTTGCCCTTAAGGACGATATCCTCCCCAGTCAGAATGGTGGTATCATTTACGAGCCAGTCGCCGGGGGAAGGGGGAGGGGTGGCGCGGCCGCTCCCCGCGCCCCCTTCGGACGCGGGGAGTAGCGGAGGGACCAGCATGAGGGCCACAGCCGCGAACAAAAGAGCTCTCGGGGACTTCGGCATCTCTCTCTGACGTGATATCGCTGGAGAATATAATAAATTATCTCTCCTCCCCGCGTCTGCGCCACCATACGAGGATGTATCCCACGGCGAGCGCGAGAACCAGAACCACCGCGAGCGCCAGAAACGCGACCGCCGGCTGATTGTAGCCGCGCTCGTGCACATAGACGATATCGGAGGCGCTCACGCTCTCGTTCCGTGCGGCGGCGCCCTGCGATGTAACGTGCAGCCTGATTATCGCGGTCTCGTCCGTGTAGAGGGAAGAGCGCTCCGGCGCCCTGACCGTCACCTTCACGGTTCCACACTCGCCCGGAGCGACGTGATAGGCGCCCTGGCTGCTCAGCATCACCAGCCACCCGTCCCTGACCAGCTCCCTCAGATTCTCGACCGCGAGGTCGAAGGAGTCCACCGAGTTGCCCTGGTTCCATATCTTCAAATAGAACTCCGCCTCCCCGCCCGGCGCGGCCTCGCTGTGAGGGGGCGAGGCCTCCATACCCACCCTGAAGTATGGCCTTACGATGATTTTGGCGGTCTGACTCGCAACTCCAGTAACAAAGCCGTCCCCTCTCCCCCGGGCCTGGAGCGTGAGGGTTCCGATGATGCTGGCCGGGGTGGCCTGCGGGACGACGACGAGCGCCTCGAAGGCCCTCGTTCCGGAAGAATCGAACACCGCCTCCAAGGGGCTCACCGAGGTGGGCCAGCCGGTGTCCGTGCTCGCGGTCATCTGAATCATCAGCCTGACCCCTTCCTCGCTCTTCACGTTCACGCACCCTGTGAGCCTCACATTGCCCTGCGCCGACTCCGAGACCTCGGCCTCCGCGAGCGCCCGGTCCAGGTAGACTTTCACAACGGGCTCTGTTATGGTCCTGAAAACGACCACGGCCGCGTTGTTTGACGGGTCCGCGTCGCCCGCGGTGTCGTTGACCTCGACGCGCACGGTGTGGCTCCCGGCGGGGGCCGTGCCGTTCCAGAGCCACTCGACGGTTGTGACGTTGAGCGGCGCCGAGGGGGAGAGGGTGGTGTTGAGGGAGAGATTTGCGGCGGGCGAGCCGTCGATTGTGATGAGGACGAACCCCCCCTCAGAGCTCCCGGGGCCGGCGTTCCGGACGGTAATGCTGAGCATGACGGGCAGCCCCGCGATGCTCAGGTTTGCCTTCTCGCCATTAACGATGAACGCGATGCCCTCCGGAGAAACGGAGAGGTCCGGCAGGTCACCGGCCCGCGATCCCTCTGAGACCGGAGGAAGGAAAAGAAGCAGAGCGGCGAGGGCACACACAAGGCGCGATCCTCTCTCCATCGGCACACCCCTTTCCGACATCGGTCGGGATGGTTAAATATTGTTTCCATGACCCTCCCGGCCGCTGCCGGAAGGCGCGGGCCCTAAGCGCTTCCGCCACCTGAGAAGGTCGACCACGACCGCAACCCAGAAGACGAGAAGGAGAACGGCGGCGGCGTTTTCGAGTGTAATAACCGGTTGTGGTTCTCCCTTCCGGGCCTCTACAGTAACTGTCCGCACCTCGGAGACGGGCGAGTGCATGTTCTCCGCATTGAGAGATGAAACATTCAGGCGGATTTCCGCCCTCCCCCCGCCCGCGGCCGGGGCCCGGATGTAGAGCGTCGCCGATGACTTGCTGCCCGGACTGAGTCTCGCAAGGGTGGTTCTTTCCATTATGAACTCCCAGCCCCGGCGTCCGAGCTCTTTTTGATTCTCTATGCTAATTCTGAAGGAGTCGATTGAATTGCCCGTGTTCGTCACGGCGATTTCCAACCCCGCCACCCCTCCGGGACCAACGGGATACCAGTCCCTGACGGGCTCGACGGTGAAGCAGCAGTATGGTTGTATTACTATGGACGCCATTGTACTCGCAAGGTCCAGGAAATATCCATTGAAGGCCATTCCGTTGATTGTCAGTGTGGTGATCCCGGGCTCGCCAGCTCCGGGAGGGACAAGCACCGTGGCGACGAAGGCCTGCGGCGAGGAATTCGTGAAGACCATGTTTCTCGGAAGGATGTCGGCGTCCCAGCCCCTATCCGTGCTGGCGTCCAGGGTGACCTCCACGGGCCCGCCGGAGTCATCATATACGGAGACGCTTCCGGTGAACCGGACGATTTCGCCCCCGTCGGGGGTCGAGTTTGCGGTCCTAGTGGTTTCGTCTGTCCGAATCAGGAGCGCCGGTGCCCAGCCCACCATGAGCCCCCTCGAGGCGCCATTGTCCCCGGGATTCGCGTCGCCACAGGGGGCGCCGGCCTCGACCCGCAGGGTGTGCTCCCCGAAGCTGAGGGAGGTGGCGTCCCAGATATACTCGACATGGCCGGAGTTGAACGGCTCGTCGGCGGCAAGAGTCCCCGCCAGAGGAAGGATGCACACGAGCCGGCCGTCAACATAGATGCTGACATTGACCGAGCTGGCCTCGCCCGGGCCCCTGTTGTGCACCGTGGCGCAGACATGCAGATAGTCCGGGAGAATGCACTCCGGCGCGGGGTCGCCCCACAGCGTTGTGATGGTGATATCGTCGTCGGAGAGGTAAATGTCCGGAAGGAGCGGCGGCCCGTCCCCGGAGGAGTTCTGCTGAAGGGTCAGGAGGGTCAGGAATATGGCTGTGGCGCAAAGCGCGAGCCCTCTCCTGACCGGTCCGGCCATTCCCCCAGCCCCGCTCATCCTGAAAATCGGTCATGCGGGTATATATTGAAATCGGTGCCTCTTTTTACCCTGGCCGGGAGGCGGGTCATAAATAAATTAATAACCGGCGCGGAGCATTGACCACCGGTGGTTTGCCTGCCCCTGGTTCCCCGGTTCGAGCCCGAGATGGCCGAGGCGATATGCCGCTTCATAGGCCATAGGGTCGAGCAGGCTGGGGCCTCCGGGGTGGTTTTCGGCCTGAGCGGCGGTCTAGACTCGACCGTAGTTGGAGCGCTCTCTGCGCGCGCACTCGGTGAGGAGAGGGTGCTTGCGCTCCTAATGCCCGAGAAGAAGCCGGCGCCGGAAGCTCTTCTGGCGGTGAAGTGGCTTGGTGTTCCGCACAGAATCGTTCCCATCGGCGAGCTCGCGGCATCGGTGCTTGAGGCGGGCGGGGCTGGCGCGCGTGCGTCCTCTGCGGCCGGGGGAGGGGGGAGGCGAGCGGGCGGAGGGGGTCAGGGACATGCCTCGAGGAAGGGTCGTGTTGCGGGAAAAGGGAAGGGAGGAATGGTGACGGACCCGAGGCTCGCCGCGGGAAATGTAAAGGCGAGACTGAGGATGATTCTGCTGTATCTCGAAGCCAACCGCTCGGGGAGGCTAGTGGCCGGGACTGGAAACAAGAGCGAGATTCTCACGGGCTACTTCACAAAGTACGGCGACGGTGGAGTGGACATCCTGCCCATCGGCGACCTCTACAAGACTCAAGTCAGGGCCCTCGCTGAGTGGCTTGGTGTTCCCGAGAGGATAAGATTGCTGGTCCCCTCCGCAGGCCTCTATCCCGGCCAGACCGACGAAGGGGAGCTCGGCATCTCCTATGAAGAGCTCGACAGAGTCCTCCTCGGCCTCGAGTTGGGGCTCGGGCCCGCTGAGATCTCACGCAGAGCCGGAATCACGCAAGAGAGGATTGCGAGAGTGATGGCGCTAGTCAGAAGGAGCGCCCACAAGAGACTATTTCCACAGATACCCAAGCTCGCCATCAGGACCGTAGGGCTGGACTGGCGAGAGGAGCTCTTGCACGCAGGGGACAGGGAGTAGCACGCCAGTAGCCGTCCTCTCTCTCGTCGGGGACCAGCCAGACCGTCAGACTCATCCGAGGATTTCCTTGTAGACCCTCAGAATTCTGTCGACGACCTTAGGCCAGGTGTATCTCTCGAGGACAAGCTCGCGCGCTCGCTCGCCCATCCGCGCCCCCCGGGCCGGGTCAGAGAGGAGCGCCGTGACGGCGTCCGAGAGCGCCCGCGTGTCCCCATAGGGAACTAAGATGCCCGTGGTCCCATCGTGAACAACCTCTGGCACTCCCCCCACGGCCGTTGCCACGACGGGCCTGCGGCACATCGCTGCTTCGAGAAGAACGATGCCGAAGGCCTCCCACTCGCTCGGCAGCACGAGCAGCTCGCACCCCGCGATTGCGGCTCTATATATTTCTCTCTCTGACAGGAAGTCGATGAATCTGACCCTCGCCTCAAAACCGCCCCGGCGTGCGGCCTCCTCAAGCCTCTCTCTCATTCCCCAGTCTTTCCCGACGAGCACGAGTTCCCCATTCCAGCCCCTGAATATATCCGGGAGGGTCTCGAATAGGGTCTCCAGCCCTTTGTTGCTGGCAAGCCTGCCCGAGTAGAGTATGTAGGGCCTCTCGACCCCGCAGCGCTCCTTAAAGAGGCTGGGGTCGGGCGCCTCCTCCCACTCGCCGGGGTCGATTCCAGTCCCGATTGTGGTGCACTTCGTGGCTGGGACGATTGAGCTCAGATACTTCTTCTCGAGCTCCGTCATCGTCAGGACCCTGCTGGCCCACGAGTATATCCCTGCGCTCGAGTAGAGGTCGTAGAGCTTGAGCAGGACGCGTGTCCTCGCGCCCTCCCTCCTCTCCGCCGGATGATAGTGGGGCGTGACGACCAGAGGCCTCTTGCGCGCTCTTGCGGCCGACGCGGCCGCCTCCAGCTGGAAGTAGCGGTGGGAGTGGGCGTGGTAGATATCGCATCGCTCGCCCAGGAGGCCGGAGACCATATCCGGAATGACGAGGGTGCTCCAGCGCCTCGAAAGCGGGCGGATGTAGGCCCTGTGCCTCACGACCTCGATGCCGTCGAGGGAGCCCGCTCCACCGGTGCCTCTCCCTCCTGCCGGCCACTCCCCCCTCACCCAGGGCGTCTCTGTCAGGATGTCCGAGGTATGGACTACGACCTCGTGGCCCCTCCTGACCAGCTCCTTCGATATCTGCATAACGTGCTCCTCCGCCCCGCCGGGCGCGGCGAACCTGAAGCACGCCTGAGCGATTCTCATCGCCCTCCCCCGCCCACACTCCGCCCCTTCCCTAATAATCCTCTCCCGGTAGGCCCGTGAGTCTCTTCTCTCATCTCCCTTTCTTCTTCAATCCCCCTCTACCCATCTCGTGCCCCTCCCCACCCACTCCGCCCGAGCTTTGGTTTCCCTCCGCCCATACCCAATCCCTACCCCATCTTTCCCTCAAGGGCCCCTAATAAAATTCTATAATTCCTGACCAACGCCTCCAAGGCCTCGGCCCTCTCGCCCTCCGCGCCGAGCGCCAGAGCCACCCTGCAGAGCAAGATAACAGTCCTCGCCTTGAGCCAGAGTCTCCGGTCCACAGAATCACTTCCCGGAAAGGCGAGCCCGGAGAAGCTCCGCCGCGGCGCGCGCCGCCTCCTCCGCCCTTTCCGCAGAAATGCCGCCGAGCTGGGCGAGCCTGTCCCTCCCCCCGCCTGAGGCGCCCAAGCAGCCCGCGAGCTCTCTCGCAAGTTCTCCCATTCTGAGCGGCACCTCCCCACCCGCGGCGAGGACGAGGGTGCCTTCCAGCTTGCTCGAAACGGCGCACACCGTGCGTGGGTCCCCTGCGAGGGCCGTGGCGAGCTCTCTCGCGAGCTCGATGTCGACTTCCTCGGAAATCGCCACAAGAGAGAATTCCCCGACCCTCTCGGCGAGGGGCCTCCTCCTCTCAGCCATCTCGCGCGCGGTCCTCGTTCTGAGCGCCTGGACCTCCTTGCGGAGCGCCTTCCACTCCTCGAAGAAGCGCCTAGCGCTCTTCGGCAGCTGCTCCGGCGGGACGCTGAGCTCGTTCGAGGCCTCGTGCAGCAGTCTCTCCATGTGCTGAATTCTCGCTAGGGCCGCGAGGCTGGCGGAGTACTCAAGCCTGACGACGCCGTCCTGAATTCTCTCCGCTCTGGTGATTTTTATTAGACCGGCCTCGCCAGAGGTTCTGGTGTGTGTCCCGCCGCAGGCCTGGGAGTCGAAATCGCCTATCCTAACCACGCGAATCACCCTGCCCGTTGGGGCCCCGCCCTGATATAGGAGGAAGCCGTACCTTTTCTCGGCCTCCTCCCGGGGGAGCTCGAGGAGCTCGACGGGCAGGTTGGCCGCCACGACCTCGTTCGCCACACGCTCTATCTCGTGGAGCTGCTCCATCGTCACCCTGTCGTAGTGGGATATATCCACGTGGGCCCCGCTCTCACCCTTCTCAGCCCCGGCCTGCCAGACGTGCGGACCCAGAACCCGCCTCGCCGAACCAATAATGATGTGCGTGGCTGTGTGATGCCTGCTGTGGGCCATCCTCACTCTCCAGTCGACCTCGCCCCTGACCCTCTCCCCCTCCCTGAGCCCCAGCGGCGGCTCTAGGACGTGGATGATTCTCCCGTCAACCTTCTGCACGTCCACCACAGCGGCGCGCACCTTCACACCCTCTCTCTCGCCGCCCTTTCTCGGACCGGACCCCTCCTGCTGGAGCGCATCACCCATAGCTGCCTCCCCTCCCCCAGGCCTCCCGTGCGCCTCCGCAGCCTCTATCCACCCCTTGTCCGCGTGCTGGCCCCCGCCCTCGGGGTAAAATGCCGTGGCGTCAAGCACGACCTCCTCCCTCCCGCCGGACCTCCTGCTGAAAAGCACCACAGCCTCGAAACTCCTCAGGGCGGGCTGCTCGTAGTATAGTGCCCGGGTCGGGGGAATTCCCTCCGGCAGGGCGGGCCACCGCTCCTCCCTCGCCTGCTCTGCTGAGTGACGCTGGGCCACGAGAGCGCTGAATGCGTCCGGGACTTCGACGCTCACCCCGACCTCAGCGGCGGCGGCCTGCACGACCGAGGGGTGGATGCCGTGCGTGTCGTAGAGTTCGATCAGCTTCTCGAGCGTGATTCCGCCCCCGCATTCCCGCGCGAGCCTCCTCACCATTCTTGCGCCCTTCTCAGAGGTCTCTCGATAGCGCTTCGTCTCCAGCTCGAGCATCGTTCGGATGACCTCCTCCGTCCCAACGATTTTTAGAACGCCCTCCGTGGTCTTTCTATGCATAAATACGAGGTCGGCGAGAGGTGTCTCCAGCCCCAGCTCCTCCATCACGCGGAGGGCCTTGCGTATCACGAGCCTAGCCAGATACCCAGCCTTCACGTTCGAGGGGACTATTCCGTCGGCGAGCATGAGCAGGATGCAGCGGGTGTGGTCGGCGAGGGTGAACACCTTCTCGATGGGCTCGAGGAGCTCGACGAGCTCCTGGAGGCTCAGGTTGATTCCCTTACCCCTGAGGCGCTCGAGGAGGCCCTTTCTCTGCTCCATTAGTCTTGAGGTTGTGCTCACGCTCATCATTCCCGCGAGGCGCGCGTGCTCCGCCAGGACCTCGGGGTGGGCGCATTTCTCGGGCGGACTGACGCCAGATAGCTCGAACAGCTCCTTCAAAACCCCGGGGTAGATTGCGTCGTATATCGTCGGTGTACCCCTTGAGACCCACACGAAGCGCTCCAGACCGTACCCCGTGTCGACGACGGATAGGGGCATCGGTCCATACCTCTGTCCGTCCAGAACCACTGGCCCGCGGGGGTCAAGCCTCAGGTCCATGAAGACGAGGGTCGCGAGTTCGAGCCCCCCAACCATGACCTCTAGGGCGCTCCCCGCGTTGCCTCCGCCGGTCCACGGGTTCTCTTTATAGGTTATCTCATCTTCCGGAACGCCGAGCTCTTCGGTCAGGAGCTCGTGGCAGTAGGCGACGCACTCCTCTTTCCAATAGACTCTCCTCTCCTTTGTATTGAAGGCGTGGTGGGCCATCATCTCGAAGTTCGACAGGTGGCGGCCCGAGCGCCCGACGGAGTCGAGGTCTACGAGCCTTATGCACGGCTGGGAAATCGTCAGGGGATTGGCCGGGGGCGGGACCTCTCCGGAGGTCACGTGGGGCTGGAAGTCGTATATCGAGGCGTTGACTAGGAAGACGTCGTCCCTCCAGCGCGCCACGACCGGGTAGCGGCTAATTCGGGTGTGGCCCCTTTTTTCAAAGAATGATAGGTAGAGTTCCCTCATCGAGGCGAGGTCGTGCTTCTCCCTCATCTTCGGGGCACCGATGAAGGAATATTCCACGCACGGTGTGTCGCCGCATAGGGCGCGGGACCCGCCGGGGCTCCAGAAGGCGGAGCCGCAACTGGAGCACTGTCGCCTCTCGAATCCGCGCTCCCTGAAGAAATTCAGCTCGACCGACATGTCGCCCTGCGGCATACGCTCCTTCCCGCCATTCATCTTTTATATCACGTGATATGCGCGATGGGTATTTAAAACGCTTGTGACTCCTAGTCCCTCTGAAAACCCCGGCTAGCTGGCACTGGGGAGTTCAACTGGTCCTGCGCGATGAAATCATGGACGCAACGGAGAGATCCTTCGACGGTCTCATGTTCTCGGGGGGCTACCATTGCGAGCTCAGCCGGCAACGTGCTACAGGAGAAAAGCCACGGGCGAGCCCCACGGCCGGTGATATATAATAAAGAGCAGTTCCGTGGGCCTCGAGGACTTGCAAACCGGGCAGGGGGTCGGGCCACAAAAGAGAGAAATCACTCTCGACCTTTCGCCCAGATGTGCGAGCAAATATGTCGGGCCCTGTCTCAGCATTATGCTGGATAACATAAATTCCTCGAAGTATCGTTTCGCCCTGGAACTCCAGTGGGAGGTGGTCTCACCTTCGAAAGGCTCGGCTTCTGACCGGCCGGGGGAGGATAGCCCGCAGGACTGACAGAAGGCCGCATTGTAGAGTTGGTCGCCCGACTCGACGGCGCGGGAGAGGGGCCTCAGGCCGTGACGACCGACACTCTGTTCCCGGAGTGCGACATCGCACCACTCGCGGGGAGGAGCTGCGCAACTTATTTAATTTAATATTGTATAACGCCGTACGAGGTGGCGGAGAATGGCCCCGGGGATTGAGCCGCTGACACTGCTTCTGCAGCTCAGAAAGCGAGCCCGAAAGCGGGAGAGGCCCCTGCTCATGGAGGCCTTCGCAGACCGCCTAGCGGCGAGGCTGAGCGGGAGGGGCATGGTGGTCTTCGACGTGAGGGAGGAGAACCTGCCCTCGGCGCACAAGATAGAGAGCGCCACGATGTACTCCGTCGAAACCAAGAGACCCATGGCCAAGCTCACCTATGCCCTTTTGCCGGACAACAAGGTAGAGATACAGTCTTTCAACATCGAGGACTGGTCGGAGAAGGCCAGGGCTGGCCAGAGGCTTCTCAGATGGTTCGTCAGGTACATCGCAGCCAGAGGTGTCACCACAATCGCCGGGGGGATTTACAGCACGGACACAAGGACCGCGGACAAGCTCGACATGTTTAGGGCTGAGGGGTTCGAGATAAAGGAGATGGGCTCGATGGCGGGCCACACTGAGTACCAAGTGCTTCTGGAGCTATGAGGGCGCAATGAAGTTCATTATCGTTACCGGGGGCGTGCTTTCGGGTCTGGGTAAAGGAATCACTGCCTCATCGATCGGGAGGCTCCTGAAGAGCAGGGGCTTCTCCGTCACCGCGATAAAGATAGACCCGTATCTGAACTGCGATGCGGGGACGATGAATCCCTTCCAGCACGGCGAGGTCTTCGTGCTGGAGGACGGTGGCGAGGTCGACCTCGACCTGGGCAATTATGAGCGCTTCCTTGATGTGGACCTCTCGAGCGACCACAATATAACCACGGGGAAGGTGTATAAGGCGGTCATAGAAAAGGAGAGAAGGGGCGAATATCTGGGCAAGACCGTCCAGATAATTCCCCACATCACAAACGAGATTCTGCTCAGGATAAAAAAAGTTGCACGCGACTCAAAGGCCGATGTTATCATAATCGAGCTCGGCGGGACAGTCGGTGATATCGAGAGCATGCCCTTCCTCGAGGCGGCTAGGCAAGCGATAATCGAGGTCGGAAGGGAGAACGTGGTAGTGGTGCACACTACTCTCATACCCGTCTTGAGCATCGTCGGAGAGCAGAAGACGAAACCCACGCAGCACTCGGTCAAAGAGCTCCGCTCCCTCGGCATCCAGCCTGACATGATCGTGGGCAGGGGGAGCCGGCCGATGGACAAGGCAACAAAGGAGAAAATCCACCAATTCTGTGACGTGCCCCTCGAGGCCGTCGTCAGCGCGCCCGACGTGAGCAGCATCTATCAGGTCCCGCTTGTGCTGGAGGACCAAGGCGTGACCAACTACCTAATAAAAAGACTCGGGCTGGAGCCAAGGGGGGATGACCTGGCTCAATGGAGGGAATTCGTGCACAGGGTGATGAACCCCACCCACGCCGTTAGCATCGCCATCGTTGGAAAATATGTTGACCTCAAGGACTCCTACTTAAGCCACATCGAGGCCTTCAACCACGCCGGCGCCGAGCTCAGCACACGCGTCAACCTCATATGGGTCGAGGCTGAGGAGATCGAGAGGAGCGGGGCTGATGCCCTTCTGAGAAGGGCTCAGGGAGTGCTTGTTCCCGGAGGCTTCGGGGAGAGGGGAGCGGAGGGGAAGATACAGGCCATCCAGTACGCGAGGCAGGGCGGCATCCCCTTCCTCGGCGTCTGCTTCGGTTTCCAGCTCGCGGTCATAGAGTTCTGCAGGCACAACCTCGGCTACACGGACGCCAACAGCACCGAGCTCAACCCAAAGACAACACACCCAGTCGTTGACCTTTTGCCCGAGCAGAAGAACATTCAGGACATGGGTGGAACAATGCGCCTCGGAGCCCACAAGATAATCCTTAAAGAGGGCTCAATG
The DNA here is from genome assembly GCA_038851035.1 of Thermoplasmata archaeon. Lineage (NCBI taxonomy): Archaea > Methanobacteriati > Thermoplasmatota > Thermoplasmata > Thermoplasmata archaeon. The sequence goes on along the minus strand of JAWCLH010000001.1, from coordinate 101,785 downwards.
GCTCATAGGCTCTATGGAACAACCGAGATATCAGAGAGACATCGCCACCGTTACGAAGTGAATCCAGAGTTCATCTCGGAGATTGAGAAAAAGGGCCTTCTTTTCACAGGGAGGTCGGAGGACGGCCGTAGGATGGAGGTGGCGGAGCTCCCCGGCCATCCGTACTTCATCGGTTGCCAGTTCCATCCCGAGCTGAAGTCCAGACCGAACAAGCCCTCCAAGCTGCATCTCGGGCTGGTCAGGGCCGCGCTGGCCGTGAAGCCTCCCGGATAGATTCACTCACCGGTCTTGTTCTGAGGAGTTCCCTTTTATGGGACCTGACGGGCCAGCGTCTCACTCCAACCCCGTAGACCGAGCGCTCACGGCTTGGGCGTGGGTCCTTGAGAGGGGGTTGGAGCCGCCGGTCCCCCACTCTTTACCGGCGGCCTCCTCCGGCTGGCGAGCAGGTACGCCGCTATCACCACCACGAGAAGCACGACCACGATGGAAATCGCCGCCACGCCTCCAACCATCGCTGTGTCCATCGGCTTCTGGTAGCTCACGCTCTTCCTCTGCTCGACCGTGTTCCCAGCAGCGTCCACGGCCTTCACCACGAACGCATTCCCGCCCTCCTTCAGCGGATACTCCTTCATGAAGCTGCCATCGGACCTAACATACACGAACTGGTCGTTTATCGACACACGCGACCCGACCTCGGCTTTTCCAGACACAGTTACCCTGTCGCCCTTCACAACAAGCTTGTCCAAGACCAGCTCGCTCTGAGTGTCGATTACCACCTCAAGCACCCTCACGGCCTCCTTGTTCCCCACATTGTCTACGCTGTAGTACTCTATCCTGTGCCTCCCGTCCCTGCTGTGGTCGGTCGCAGCCGCGATTTTCAGCTGCGTCCCCGTCTGCCAACCCTCCTCCGGCCCGCCCGTCGGGTCCACCCTGTAATAGGTCGCTGCTACCCCGCTGACCGTGTCGAGCGCCTTCAGCTCAACGTAAATGTCCTTGTTCTGCGGCTCCGAGGGACCGATGGCCTTCGTGGTGGGCGGGTCATTGTCCACGACGAGCTTCTGGGACCTCTCGGCCTCCTCGGTGTAGAGAAGGTCCACGCTCCTGTATCTAAGAGTGTACGGGCCCGCCTTCTTTATCATTATCGGGCCCGTGTAGGGGTTCATCGCACCCGTCTGGAATGTGTACTCCGAGTAGTTGACGCCCACACCGCTGTCCCGCGCCAAGAGGTGAATCTCCGTCTGGGATGTGATGAAGACCGTGTCCTCTTTCGTGTAGTTCAGACCCTTGAAAACTAAAGTCGTCGAGGGAGCGTCCGTGTCGACGAAGAACCATAGCTTCTTCGGCGACTCCTGGTTCCCCGCACGGTCCACGCTCCAGTAGCTGATGTTGTGGTGCCCGCCTATCCCCTCGTTTATGCTGCCGGTGTACTCGTCCTGCGGCCTGCTGTCAATAATGTAATAAATGTGCTCCACCCCGACATAGTTGTCCTTCCAAGTAAGGTTGATGAGGGTTGCCGGCTTTATGTAGGTCGGGTTCCTCCCGTAGTTCGGTGTCCCAAACCTCACCGTCGTCTCCGGTGGCGTGAAGTCTATCTTCGTCGATGTCCACCGGTCCTGCGGCGGCACCGGCTCAAAGTTCCCGGCGTTGTCCCTCGCCCTCACATAGAACGTGTACTCGTGCTTCTCCTTCCCCTCATAGTCCGCCGAGGTCTGCCGCGTCTCCTCCTGCCATACCGTGAACGGCTCCCCGTTGTCCGAGACATAGACCGTGTAGTCCTTGACGCCGGAGACGCCGTCCTTGCCAGTCCAAGAGACCTTGAACTTGGCCTCCGAACAGTAGGGCTCCAGAGCTATCATGTTGCTCGTCGGCGGAATCGTGTCCACAGTCGTCGATGCGTCGGGCTCGCCGGGCGCCTGCTCGATGTTCATCGCCCAGTCCCTCGCAATAGAGTAGAAGCTGTACTTCATCCCCTCCCTGCCCCGAAATACCGCACTCGTGTTGGGCGTGTTCGCCAGCCATATCTCGAACTCCTCGTCGTTCTCCGAAACCCAAATTGTGTAGCTCTCTATGCCGGCAAGGTCGTCCGTCCCCTCCCACGATACCGTGAAGTTCCATGAGTTGATATACTCCGGAAGCTCCTTCACCCTCGATATCGGGGGCGTCTGGTCAGTCACGAACCGCCAGACCTCCGACCACCGGCCGTAGCCGAAGTCGTCCCTCGCCCTCACCCTCCAGAAGAACTCGATTCCGAGGAAGGTGACGGTCGAGGTGTACTCCGTGCCCTTAATGCCCTCTTTGTCAAGGATGGGGTTGCTCATGTCGGATTTGGCAGAGACCTGCAGGTGGTAGGTCACTGGGTCGCCGTCGGGGTCCTCCGCAGGCTTCCACTTGAATGTCGGCTTCGGCACGGTTCCCTTATTATTCTCGGGGGACAGCAGCCCAACCATCTTCGGCTTGCCGTTGATCAGCTTCCTTCCTGCAATAATGTTCGACGGAACCGGCCCCGTTTCATAAAACATTTTCACCGTTCCTCCATTGGTCTCGGAAAGTGTGTTTCCATTCCGCCCGCGGGTATCTATCGTTCCAGAGCCCGTCAGCTTGATAGCGGATATGAGAACTCCTCCGCCTGCCCCGCCGCCGCCATCCCCGCCCTTGCCAGAGCCGTCAGAGCCGCCCGTCCCGCCTCCGCCGCCCGTTGTTGATATTAATCCGTTGATGACGACTTCCCCATCTGAGATTATGTAGACCGCACCACCGCCCGCGCCGCCGCCCCCGCCACCGCCATAGTAGCTCCCGGAACTCCCCCCGCCCCCACCGCTCCCCCTGAGCACACTGAAGTCCATGCTCGTGTCTCCGTTGCTACCGGGCACAGCGTAGCCTCCGTTCTGCCCGTTCTGGGCCGTGCCCGAGCCTCCCTTTCCGGCCGCAGGTCCGGCCCCGTCGCCTCCCTGTGTGTAGCCCCGGCCCGGCTTGCCCCCAGTGCCTCCTCCACCACCGCCGCCGCCGTCCGGGTACCAGCCCCCGCCTCCTCCTCCCCCGCCGCCAAAGCCCGTGCCGCCCTTTCCACCCGGGTAAGAGACATAAGTGGACTGGCCCCCATCGCCCCCTTTCGTCTCGGTTCCCGCTGTGCCCGCGGTTCCATAGGTACCAGCCGCCCCCCCCCCCCCCCCCCTCCCCCCCCCCCCCCCCCCCCCCCCCCCCCCCCATTGCTCCCTCCACCACCGCCCCCGCCCCATGTATAGCCGCTGTCGCCGTTCCCTCCCTTGCCCCCCACCCCTCCCTTGCCGCCATTGCCCTCGTTCTCAGTTGCCCCGCCCCCGCCACCGTACCCGCGTCCATCCGCCGCTATCACACCGCTCGGGCCGATGATTATCCACGGCGCCTCCAGCCATATCATCCCTGTGGATTCATCAACGCCGTCCCAGGGCTTGAGCTTCAGTGTGCCGTTTATTTGGACACTTCTCTTATATGTATGGCATCCTGAGAGCTCGTAGCTCTCCCCATCCGGTATGATGAGATCGTTGGCGTTGTCCGTGATTGCTCGAGGGGTGGCCGCATCCTCCACCCTCTCCGCCGGCACCGGCCATGGCACAGCGCCAAGCATCAGCAGTGCAATCACGAGTGTGCCTATTCTTTTAGCTATTGTCTTAGCCGGCATAGTTCGTCCCTCCATCAGACAACGAGCCATATACTCAGAATAATATTTTAATCTTGTCGTAGTTTGTGGGCCCTCGTGGGGCCCTCGGACGATTAAAAGCAGGGCGATTGAAGGTCGTAATTAGTGATGGAAACGGAGAGGGCTGGACCGGGTGGTAAAGTAGTGCTGGAGGCCTTTGCCTCCTGTCAGGGCGTGGCCTTCATGAGGGAGGGGGGATGGGGGGCGGCGCGGGTGGCGCGGCCTGTCCGTAGGGGGGCGCCTGCCCCGGCATCGTCCCGGAGGGCTTTCTCCTCCTCCGCACCATCCAGACCACGAGAAGGGCCACCACCACAATCACAACAACAACCATCGCGGCCAGCCCACCCGTCATTGACGTTTCCATGGGCTTTTGGTAGCTCACCCTCTTCGTCTGCTCTACGATGTTCCCCGCCGGGTCCGTGGCCTTGATTAAGAATTTGTTCCCTCCCTCCCTGAGCTCGAACTCCTTTTCGAAGGTTCCATCTGGCCTGACATACACGTTCAGGCTGTTGATGGTCACGACAGAACCCGGCTCCGCTTTTCCCTTTATGACCAGCCTGTTGCCGCTCGGCGAGAGCTTCTCAATGGTGAGCTCGCTCTCGGTGTCGATTTTGACCTCGATGGACTTCACGCTCTCTCGATTTCCGACATGGTCTACACTGTAGTACTCTATTCTGTGCTTCCCATCGTTACTGTGGTCGGGGAGCGCCTGAATCGTCACACTCGTCCCATTTTGCCAGCCCTCGTCGGGACCTCCCGAGGGGTCCACGCGATAGAACGTTCCGGCCACGCCGCTCTCTGCATCCATTGCCCTGAGCTCCACGCAGACGTCCGTGTTCTGCGCCACCGACGGGCCGTGCGCGGTGGTCTTCGGCGGCTCGTTGTCCACGACAAGCTTCTGGGATTTCTCCTTTTCCTCTGTGTATAGAAGGTCCACGCTCCTGTACCTCAGGGTGTGTGTCCCGGGTTTCTTGATTGTTATCGGACCGGTATACGGGCTCATCGCACCCATCTGAAGGGTGTATTCGGTGTAGTTCACACCCGCCCCTCCGTCCCGACTAACAAGAATTATTTTGGTCTGGGATGTAATATATACGGCGTCATCTTTGCTCCAGTTCGGTCCCTCGTAGAGCACGGTCGTGACCGGGGCGTCCGTGTCCACGAAGAACCAGACCTTCTTCGGCGTCTCGGAGTTCCCTGCGAGGTCGACGCTCCAGTAGCTCAGGTTGTGGTGGCCTCCGAGCTCCTCGTATATGCTGGCGCTGTACTCCTCTTGAGGCCGGTTGTCTATAATGATGTAGGTGTGGTTCACTCCCGAGTAGCCGTCCCGGAAGGTCAGGTTTATGATAGTCTCCGGTTTGATGTAGACCGGCTCCCTCCCGTAGTTCGGCGTGCCAAATCTGACGGTGGTCTCCGGAGCCGTGAGGTCGACTTTCGTCTTTGTCCACCTCGCGGGCGGCGGGACCGGCTCGATGTTGCCGGCTTTGTCGCAGGCTCGAACATAAAAAGCGTATTCGTGATTTTCCCTCGCCTGATAGACCGCGGAGGTCTTCGTCGTCCTATCCTGCCACACGGTGAACGGCTCTCCGTTGTCTGAGACATACACGGTGTAATTGCTCACGCCCGAGACGGCATCCTTGGCGCTCCAGGCGATATTGAGCTCGAGGTGGGCTGAGCAGGGTTCCAGCGGGTATATAAGGCTCGAGGGCGGTGTGGTGTCCACCGTCGTCGAGGCCTCCTCCCTGCTCTGTTTCGGCTCGACGTTCATCGCCCAGTCCCTAGCGACAGAGTAGAAGGTATATGTCCTGCCATCTTGACCGTGGAAAACCGCGCTGGTGTTTGGTGTGTTGGAGAGCCATATCTCGAAGGGCTCGTCGTTCTCTGAGACCCAAATGGTGTAGCTCTCCACGCCCGCGAGGTCGTCGCTCCCGTTCCAGCTCACCGTGAAATTGCTCGTGTTTGTGTAGGTCGGGAGGGGGTTGACCGAGGAGCTCGGTGGTGTCTGGTCCGTCACGAAGCGCCAGACCTCGGACCAGGCCCCGGGTCCGTAGGCGTCGCTCGCCCTGACTCGCCAGAAAAATTCCTTGCCGATGAATGACACTGTCGATGTGTACTGGGTCGTTTCTATACCTGTGACATCGAGAATCGGGTTGCTCATGTCCATCTTCGCCGAAACTTGGAGGTGGTACGTCACTGGGTCACCGTCGGGGTCGGTCGCTGCTTTCCATTTAAAGGTGGGCTTGGGCACCGTCCCGGTGTTGTTCGCCGGGGAGAGCAGGGATTCCATTCTTGGTTTTCCGTTGATGAGCTTCCTTCCGGCAAAAACCGTGCCCGACATTTCTTTGTAGTTGTAGCAGAGCTTCACCGTCCCGCCATTAGTCTCCGAGAGTGTGTCGAGATTTCTGCCGCGGGCGTCGATGGTGCCCGAGAATATCAGTTTAACGCAGCTCACCGCCACCCCGCCCCCGGCCCCGCCCCCGCCTGCGCCCGCGGTCGTGCCCCCGCCCGAGCCACCCTTTCCGCCCCCGCCCCCTCTCGTGGAAATTGTGCCGGCTATGGTTACCTCTCCGTCGCAGAAGATTGTGACCGCTCCGCCGCCCGCGCCGCCACCTCCGCCGCCCCCTCCGTAACTCCCGCTCGAGGTCGTACCCCCTCCACCACCGCCGCTGCCCATCCAGACCGTCAGGTTCATCGAGGTGTCGCCATTGGACTCCGGTGCCTGATAGCCTCCGTTCTTGCCGTTGTTAGCGGAACCGGGGGCTCCGCCGCCCGCGGACGGGCCACCTTTGCCTCCGAAGGGGCCCGCGCCATCGCCCCCTACGTCCCATTGGGCGGTCTTTCCTCCCGAGCCCCCCCCCCCCCCCCCCCCCCCCCCCCCCCCCCCCGGCCCCCCCCCCCCCCCCCCCCCCCCCCCCCCCCCCCCCCCCCCCCCCCCCCCCCCCCCCCCCCCCCCCCCCCCCCCCCC
>JAWCLH010000001.1:0-95135 GCA_038851035.1 Thermoplasmata archaeon | reverse complement strand
CTGTCCCCCGTCTCCACCTTTTGTTTCAGTACCATCAGTGCCGTAGTTGTCCACGCCCTTTCCACCGTAGCTCCCGCCGCCACCGCCGCCGGCGAAGTAGGATGCCGAGCCCCAGCCGTACCAGCTCCAGTAGGCCTGCTGGCCGTCGCCGCCCTTACCGTTTTTACCGCCCTTACCTCCCTCAACATTCTGGTCCGAGTTCTGGCCTCCGCCCCCTCCCCCGTAGCCCCGCCCGTCAGCAACGATGGCCCCGCTCGGACCGATTGTCACCGACTTCGCCTCCAGCCAGATCCAGCCCCTCTCTGTCCCATCGTAGGGAGCTACCTTGAGGACTCCATTAATTAGAATTGTGTTCGTGTATGTATGGCATCCCCAGAGCTCGTAGCTCTCGCCGTACGGTATAATGAGATCGTTACCGTCGTCCACTATCGCCCTCGGCGACTCCAGCGACTCCCTCTTTTCTGCGGTGATGGGCCACGGCAACGCACCGACCATCAACATCGAGACCAGTACGGCAAGGAGAACTCGGCCCTTTAACCTCGTCCCCATCCTCAATTCGTCACCCCCTCGCCTCCCTAAAGCCTTGTAGACTATATTTACATTGTTATTATTTACACCAAAGGATATAATTGATTAATAAAAAAGCTCGCGCCCTACTTCTCAAGCTCAACATTGCTTTTGCAATATCAAGAAAAGGCCTCCAAGCTCGCCCTCCGTGATGCACAGTCACATTGTTCTTCACCTCCGGTATGCTTAAATAATTCATTTCTCAATGCCGCCCGAGGGGGGATGAGTCTGGCTGAGAAGATGGACGCCGTCGTGAAGGTCCGGGGAGAGGAGGGGGGGACTGAAATCCAGAGGGTCCCGGTGCCCGAGCCGGGACCGGACGATGTGCTTATTAAAGTGGACGTTGCCTCGATATGCGGAACCGATGTCCACATTTACGAGTGGAACGGCTGGGCCCAAAACAGAATCAAACCGCCACTTCTATATGGCCACGAGTTCGCGGGGCATGTTGTGAAAGTGGGTAGAAATGTAAAGAACATAAAGGTGGACGATTACGTCTCGGGTGAATGCCACATCGCCTGCGGCACCTGCTTCAACTGCCGGACGGGCCTGATGCACATCTGCGAGAACACGAAGATATTCGGGGTTGATGTGCCGGGGATATTCGCAGAGTACGCAAAAATCCCCGCGATGAACGCGTGGAAGAACGACCCCAAGCTCAAGCCCGAGTGGGCATCGATACAGGACCCTCTGGGAAACGCAACCCACTCCGTCTTCCGCTGTCAGGTGCCCACGCGCAACGTCGTGGTCTTCGGCGTTGGACCGATAGGGATGATGGAGGTGGGGATCTGCAAGCAAATTGGAGCGAAGCAGGTCATAGCGATAGGCCGTAAGAACAAGTTCCGAACCGAGCTCGCGAAAAAGATGGGGGCGGACCACGCCATTCTAAGCGCGGAGACGGACCCCGTGAAGTTCGTAAAGGAGCACACCGACGGCAGGGGGGCTGACGTCGTTCTGGAGAACGCCGGCGACGCCACCGCCATCACGACCTGTCTGAAGATGCTCAGGCAGGGCGGGGAGCTCTCGCTCCTGGGAGTCTTCGGAGAGCCCTCAACCATCGACCTTTCAAAAGACGTGGTGTTCAAATACGTCAACATTTATGGAATAAATGGAAGATTGATGTGGGACACATGGTACAGGATGGCCGGTCTTTTCAAGGCCGGACTGAATGTCGACCCCATCATAACACACAAATTCCCAATGAGTGAGTTCGAGAAGGGCATGGCCGCTATGAGGAGCGGAAACTCTGGCAAGGTCGTGCTATATCCGGGGAAATAAGGGAGGGTGAACGGGATTGAGCGGGAGAGAAAGGGAAGGTGATATCTTGCAGAAGAGGGACCCAACGGGATTTCTGAGGGCTGAATACGAGGAGCTGGTCAGGAAGAACTTCGACTGGAAGCTAAGGGTGCTGCAGGGCCCGTCCACGCCGCACTGCGTCGTGGATGGGAAGGAGTGCATAATGCTCTGCTCAAACAACTACCTGAACCTGAGCAACCACCCGAAAATCAAGGAGGCGGCAAAGAGGGCCGTCGACACCCACGGGGCGGGCTCGGGCTCGGTGAGACCGATAGCAGGCAACATGGACCTCCATGTTGAGCTGGAGAAGAAAATCGCTTGGTTCAAGGGCACCGAGGCCGCCCTCTACTATCAAACTGGCTTCGCGGCCAACGCGGGCCTGATTCCACAGCTTGTTGGCGAGGGGGACCTGATTCTGACCGACGAGCTGAACCACGGCTCCATAATCGACGGCTGCAGGCTGACCAAGGCCGAGAGGGCGATTTATCCGCACTGCAACATTGAGAAGATGGAGGAGGCCCTGAAGAACGCAGATAAGTACCGCAGAATTCTCATCATCACTGACGGCGTCTTCAGCATGGACGGCGACATCGCCCCCCTGGACCAGATAGTGAAGATAGCCGACAGGTACGGCGCGATGGTCTGGGTGGACGACGCGCATGGCGAGGGCGTGCTAGGCGAGGGGAGGGGAATCGGCCGGCACTTCGGCCTAGAAGGTAAGATAACCGTCGAAATGGGAACATTCTCCAAGGCGTTCGGGGTTGTCGGAGGCCTGATCGCCGGCTCCCGTGACCTCATCAATTTCGCCTACAATAAATCCAGGACGTGGCTCCTCAGCGGCTCCGCGCCCCCGGCAACGGTGGCGGCCTGCATCGCAGCTCTAGATGTAGTCGCCACGGAGCCCGAGCACAACCGTCGCCTCTGGGAGAACACCAGGTACTTTAAAAAGGAACTCCAGCAGATGGGCTACGACATTGGGAACAGCCAGACCCCAATAACACCGGCGATGTGCGGGGAGAGCGCAAAGGCCAAGGCGCTGAGCGACGCCCTTTTCGAGGACGGGATATTCGCCTACCCGATTGTTTTCCCAATGGTCGCTCGAGACAAGGCCCGAATTCGGACCATGATGAACGCGGGTCTCACAAGGGAGGACCTGGACAAGGCTCTAGCCTCGTTCGAGAGGCATGGAAAGAGGCTAAAGATAATTTGAGTCTAATCTGAACCCCGGCCAACAATTATTTAGGGCCATGGAATTCGTGGGCGCGTGAAAAAGATAGGCCTAATAGTCAACCCCATCGCCGGCATGGGGGGGCGCGTGGGCCTGAAGGGGACGGACGGCGTTAGCGGGGAGGCCCTGAGGAGGGGCGCCTCTCCAGTCGCTCCGGGGAGGGCTATATCCACGCTGCGCGCGCTCAGGGAGGCGAGGGACATCTACGCCGCCAAGGTCGACGTCAAATGGCTCACGGCCGGCGGGCCAATGGGGGAGAGCGAGCTGCTTGAGGCGGGATGGCAGCCCGGGGAGTTCGAGGTGGTATACAGACCGCCGCCGGTAACGAGTGCGGATGACACAAAGATTTCCTGCCGTGTAATGAAGGAGCGGGGTGTGGAGCTGATTCTTTTCTGCGGTGGCGACGGAACCGCCCGCGACATATTCGAGACCGTGGGAGAGGAGGTCCCAATACTCGGCATTCCGGCCGGCGTGAAGATGCACTCCGGCGTCTTCGGCGTCAACCCGGTGGTCGTGAGTGAGATTCTTCAAGAGTTTCTGGATGGGAGGCTCGAGGAGACACAGGTCGAGATAATGGATCTTGACGAGGAGCTGTACCGGAAGGGGGAGTGGAGGGTAAAACTGTTCGGCCTTGCGAGGGCCCCGCACGAGCCGAACTTCATACAGACCGGGAAGCTCATGATTGAGTCGGAATCGGAGGAGGAGGTGAAAAAAGGAATCGCGGATTGGATTGTCGAGAAGCTTGGGGACCGCAAACGCACACTTCTTATTCTCGGACCGGGCTCGACGGTTCAGGCTGTGGCGGAGAGGCTGGGGGTCAAGAAGACCTTGCTCGGTGTGGACGCGGTTCATCAGGGAAAGCTGGTGGCGGCGGACGCGGACGAGCGCACACTGCTGGAGCTGCTCGAGAACTACCCGGCGGCCGCTCTCGTCCTGAGCCCTATCGGGGCCCAGGGCTTCATTCTCGGGAGGGGGAATCTCCAGCTGAGCCCGGAGGTCGTGCGGAGGGTCGGGCTGAAGAACATCGAGGTCGTGGCGACGCCCGCCAAGCTCGCCAGGACGCCTGTCCTGAGGGTGGACACGGGGGACCCGGAGCTCGACCGGCTCTTCGACGGAAGGAGCCTCTTCGTGGTCACGGGCTATAGACAGGTCACGCTCAGGCCGGTGAGGGTTGAGGGAGTGCGCGGGGCAACGCCTGAGCGAGGGGAAGGTGCCGTGGGCTGAGTCGGTGCCCGGGGTCATCGGGCGCGTCATTGGGGCGGTGGAAAAAGGCACTGGCCCGGCTGCGAGGGGGAGGGGCGGGCGCGGAGGAGCCAGCTAGCGAGAGGGTCTGTGCGGGACAAGCCCCGCCGGAGCATCTCTCGTAAAATTTAAGCCAATCTCCCCCATTTCAGTTCTGTCATGCCCGAGCTGTATAAAATAGAGCTAGAGAGGGACGGCCTCCACCGCAACCTCGGGGGCGGGTTTCCGAAGGGAGCTATCTGCGTCATCATCGGCAAATACGGCTCGGGCAAGAGCGCGGTCGCCCAGCGCCTCCTCTATGGTTTCCTCAAGAATGGCCATTCCGTGACCATGGTCTCCACAGAGTTCACGACCAAGGGTTTTCTGGACCAGATGAAGTCACTGGACTATAACATCGTCAACTACCTACTGAACAGGGAGCTCCTCTTCATCCCGGTCTATCCACTGATAGGGAGGGCGATATCTAGGGGGGACTTTCTGGGCAGGGTGATGAGCTCAAAGCAGCTCTACGAGAGGGACATCGTCTTTTTCGACACCTTCTCATCGCTCGTCAAGAACGACATAGATGAGGAGAGGATAATAAAAGTGCTCGCATTTTTCAAAAAGCTGGCCGGGATGAATAAGACCATTATCCTCACCATTGAGGAGGGGGAGCTGCCTGAGAGCGTGATGGCACCTCTCAAGTCGGACGCGGACATACTGATGTCCATCCAGACCAGGATAATAGAGGGAACGACCTCGAGATCAATATTCGTGAACAGATACGTCCAGTCTGTGATGCCGATTGTCGAGGTGACCGGGTTCCGAATCGAGCCCAAGGTCGGTTTCATCATCGATATCACCACTGTCGCCTGACGCGACGCGTGAGACTCGGAGCCCCGGACCCTCTGCCGGGGGGCTGGGGCTGAGGCGCATGAGGTCTGGGCGAAGCCCTTTGGAGCCTGTGGGGCTTTGAAGAGCCTCGAGCCACCCGTTTCGCGCTCGGCGAGAAAAGCTTAATATCCACTCCATCGTTTTACTTGAATTGAGAGTGCATGGTAATTCAGGATCGGCAGAAAAAGTTCCAGGAGGCCATCCAGCGCAACCCCCATCTGGCCGCCTATCTGCAGAAGTGGAGCGCAGAGGGGAATAAGCTGCCGGAGTTCTACGTCCAGCTACAAAGCGACATGGCCAAAATGAAGGAGTTCAACTTCCTCTACCCTGTCCAGGACCCGATGTTTATCCACGTCTACAAGCTGGGCACCAGCGGGAAGCGATACATCACCATCGAGCCGATGATGCCGGAGGAGACGCGGGCCAAGTACGAGCAAATTCAGGAGGCCATCCTCAAGGAGGCGCCCTACGAGAAGCCCCATGAGACTAGGGAGGAATTCGCCCAGGTACTGGACCGGCTGATGCGCAAGGTCACGACTCAGAAGGAGTCCCCCGTCACTGGCTGGCTCTCCAGCAGGTTGACAGGTTTCGAGACAAAGAAAATTCTCGTGACCCCCAAGGAGTTCGAAACTATAAAATACTACATGATTCGCAACATCATCGAGCACGGGCCCCTCGAGCCCATCATCCGGGACCCCTACATAGAAGATATTCACTCCATCGGTACCGCGGACCTGTATATAGTCCACAAGGTCTTCGGGATGATGGCGACAAACGTCAGGTTCAGGGACGCCGCGGAGCTCGACGAGTTCCTCAGGACCATGTCGGAGAGAATCGGGAAGCCCGTCTCTGACGCAAAACCAATCATTGACGGTGCCCTGCCCGATGGGAGCCGCATCAACATAGTCTACAGCGAGGACGTGAGCAGGAAGGGCTCGAGCTTCACGATAAGGAAGTTCAGTGAGAAGCCTTTCACCGTGACCGCCCTGATAAAGTTCGGGACCCTCAATACCGAGATAGCGGCGTATATCTGGCTCTGCTTGGAGAACGGAATGAGCCTTATCGTTAGCGGCGAGACCGCTTCGGGCAAGACCACCACCCTAAACGCCATTCTCACGTTCATCAACCACAACCACAAAGTCTACTCCGCCGAGGACACACCCGAGGTCATAGCCCCCCAGCCGGTTTGGCAGAGGCTGATAACGAGGGACGTGGGCCCGGAGGGCTCAAGGGTCGAGCTCTTCGACCTTGTGAGGGCTGCCCTGAGGTCGAGGCCGAACTACATCATCGTCGGGGAGGTCAGGGGCAAGGAGGGGTCGGTGATGTTCCAGGCGATGCAGACGGGCCACTCCGTGCTCTCGACATTCCACGCCCCATCTACCAAGCAGCTGATACAGCGGTTCACGGGCGAGCCCATCAATGTACCAATAAGGTTCATGGACAACCTGAATGTCGTGGTTTTCCAGTCATCACTCTATGAAGGGGGCAGGCTCATAAGGCGGGTGATATCTGTTGACGAGATCATCCGCTACTCCAAGGACCTGGACGGGGTGCTGACGAGGTCCGTTTTTAGATGGGACCCGTTCACCGATACTCACTTCTTCAGGGGCATGAACAACTCCTTTATCCTCGAGGAGAAAATAGCGCCCCGGCTGAAGTTCGAGGACAAGAGGATGATATACGATGAGCTAAAGGCCCGCGCCAAGATTCTGAAACAGATGGTAGACAGGAACATTGTCGCCTACGATGACGTGAACAGGATAATGGCGTCCTACTACCGCGCCGGTGGCATCGAGGGCCTGCCACCGGAGCTAAGGCCCTGAGCCGCACTCACTCCCACAAATAATCCCGCAAATAAGTTTTAGATAATAATATTTAATAAATATCAAAGGAATTGCGCGACGGTGGTCGCGTGAGAAGTTTCTTCGCCGCTCTACTCATTGGCCTCCTGCTCTGCTCTACCTCCGGATTGCTGTCCTGCAGCTCGCAGGAGCTCCCATTGAGAGAGGAGGGGAGCTTTCCCGAGGCATTTCTCGGCGGGGGGGACTACGTGATGCTTAGGTCGCCATCCGGCAACGCTTGGGTGGCCGTGGTCTACGGGAGCGGGTGGCGCGCGGCCGGGGGCCCCGTCTCGGTGATGGCCTCTTGGGCGAGGTCCGTCGGAGCCGCCGAGCTGCACGACTCCCGAGGCAGAATAATCAACACCTCGCTTCCCCTTTGTGTCAGAACCCTGGTGATTCATAGGCTGATCGGAATCTATGAGTTCAACGACACCGATGGAGACGGTCTTGCGAATGTGTCGCGCTCGGCTCTGCCTCTTACGCCGGACCAGATACTGGCGCGAGAGATGGTCTATAAGGCGGTTTCCCTTTGGCAGGACTGGACGAGGGGACCGGTGACGGAAGAGACAGAGGAGCTCGGCGGAGAAGTCGTGAAGAGCCTGAGCTTCAACCTGACGGCAACCGGCCTCGGCTACGCCGCCATAGGCAACGGAGGCGTGGGAAACGACTCGCTCGGTGACGGGCTCCTTAACTCCGTGAGGCTGAGTTTCCGCCTCAGGGTGTGGACCGACAGGGTCGAGGGGGAGCTGCCCTTCTTCAACCTTTCGCTCGACGTGAACGGCACCGGGGTTGAAGTAAGGCCGGCCGGCGCAAGGATATACAACGGAACCGTCGTTCACGCATCGTTAAAGGCCAGCATCTGTATCGAGGGCTGGGACCCGGAGCCGCTCAACGCCAACCCGCGCCTCGTCGTGGAATGGAGGACAATTGTGGGCTCCACCCTCTCCACATCCGCGCCTCAATGGATGACCGTAGACCTCGCGAGGAGGGCCCTCAACTCAACCGAGAGGGCGGGCTACTCCTCAGGGGCCGGTGTCGAGGTCGCCGCAGACGCGCTTTCACAGCTCATTCCCGAGGCGGCGCCTCCGGACCCTGCCGAGGTGCCGTCGAGGGCGGAGGCGAGACGGGTTGAGCTCGCCTGCGGGCGCGAGAGGGTCGGGAATGTCACGTGGGCGAGCGTCGCGGGCGTGTGGGCAAGCGAGGGCTCGGAGGGCTCGCAAGACAGCGCGTTTGTTCAGATTCATGGCTTCAGGGGCTTTTCGGCCGGAACCGACAGGGGCCTCTACACTGGTTTGATGGTGCTGGGCGGGGTCAGCTACCCGTGCGGCTGGAGGGTGGAGCACGACCCGGAGCTCGGGCTGGAGGAGAGCTGGTACGAGATTCCGGAGCTCGGACCACCGCCCAACCACGCGCCAACGGCGATGATAACGAGCCCCCCGCAGGGGAAGGTGTTCAAGGAGGGGGACGTCGTCAGGCTCGATGCCTCCGGCTCCTTCGACCCCGACGGCGACAGGCTCTTCTTTATCTGGATGGAGGGCACGAGGCTCGTAGGCAACGACACAATCGTGTCGAGGAAGTTCGGGCCCGGGACCCACAGAGTCTCGCTGACCGTCCACGACGGGCGCGGGGGGTTCGACAGCGCCAATGTGACCTTCAAGGTGGAAAAGAGGGAGACGCCGGGGTTCGGGGCAGGGGTGGCATTGGTCACCGCCATGGCGGCTGTGGTCAGATGGACTCTGAAAAGGGCCGCCCCGTAGCGATTCGGACCCATCATTGCTCTCCCCGGAGCCCGTCTCCAATAAATATATAATTAATTCCTGCATTCGCTCCGCTGAAGAAGAGCGTCAGGAGGATAGTGAGGGCGATGGTGGAGGAGGCGGCCTCTGGGCGAGTGGGGCTCGAGGAGGTCGATGAGTCGGAGCTCGATCCCGGCTTCGCCGCGGAGGTGGCGCGCGAGCACGGCGGCGAGAACATACTCCGCTGCTTCCAGTGCGGAACCTGCGTCGCGATATGCCCGGTCGGAGAGGTGGACCCGCGCTACGACCCCAGACGGATAATAAGAATGGTCATTTTAGGCATGAGGAGGAGGGTCCTGACGAGCCCCGCGATATGGCTCTGCTCGGGCTGCTACAACTGCTTCGAGCGCTGCCCGCAGGACGTCAAGCCCACGCTGATAATGCAGGCCCTCCAGCACATCGCGGTCAGGGAAGGGCTGGTGCACAAAGCCTTCAGGGGCGCGGTGGGGCTGCTGTGCCAGAGGGGGAGGCTCATCGAGGTCTCCGACTTCGACAACCGGCAGAGGAGGAAGCTCTCCCTGCCCGAGATAAAAGAGGAGGCTGGGCCGACGAGGGCGATTCTCGTGAGCAGGGGCCTTCACGTACTCGCGAATGAGGCCGCGGGGCCGTCAGAGGCCGGTGGCACGGAGAAATCGGAGGGGCGCAGGGGGGGTGGGCAGGGGTGAGGGAGTACGCGCTCTTCATCGGCTGCACAATAGCGACGCGTGGGCTGAACTACGAGGCCTCCGCCAGAAGGGTTGCGGAGGCGTTCGACATCAGGTTTGTTGACGTACCTGCTTTCGCCTGCTGCGGCTACCCGATGAGTCATGTGGAGTGGGAAGCGTCGATGGCGATGGCGGCGCGCAACCTCGCGGAGGCGGGGGAGCGCGGGCTGGAGGTGGTGACGCTCTGCTCAGCCTGCACCGGAATGCTGACGAAGGCGAGCAAGGTGCTGGCTGAGGATGAGGGGGAGCTCGAGCGCATCAACACGATTCTGAAGGAGGCGGGGAGGCGCTACTCGGGCAATGTGAAAGTCCGGCACTTCTCCCGGGTCCTGCTGGAGGACGTGGGTGTGGGGGCGATTGAAAAGAGGGTGGTTAGGTCCCTGAGGGGGCTCAGGCTCGCGCCCCACTACGGCTGCCACTACGAGCGCCCCGGCCATCTCTTCGACGGCTTCGACAGCCCGAAGAGACCACGCTCGCTCCACGCGCTGATTCGGGCGACGGGAGCGACGCCCATTGACTACCTGAACGCCCATCGCTGCTGCGGGGGCGATATTCTCGCGATTGAGGAGAAGAGCGCGATGAAGGTTGTCAACGAGAAGCTCAAGGACGTCAGGGCCTCCGGCGCGGACGCAATGGTGCTCCACTGCCCCTTCTGCGCGATAATGTACGACGAGTATCAGGCCAGCGTCGAGGAGGCCTTCAAGGAGAGCTACGGCCTGCCCATCCTCTACATCACGCAGGTTCTGGGCCTCGCACTGGGCATGGACCCCAAGAAGGAGCTCGGAATGGCCCTGAACAGTGTCAAACCGAGGGCGCTTCTCTCGAGGCTGGGGGTGGCCTGAGGATGGAAAAGGAAGAGGCGGGGGCGGGAGGGGGAAAAGACGTGGTGGGCGCGGTCGTGATTGTCGGCGGCGGAATCGGCGGCATCCAGACCGCTCTGAGCCTGGCCGACTCGGGCTTCAAGGTCTATCTCGTGGAGGAGAGGCCCGCAATCGGCGGAACCATGGCCCAGCTCGACAAGACCTTCCCGACCAACGACTGCGCGATGTGCACCCTCGCGCCCAAGCTCGTCGGAACAGCGCGGGCGAAGAACATCGAGCTCCTTACCAATGCGCGGGTCGAGAGCGTCGAGGGAGGGCCGGGCGACTTCAGGGTCAGGGTCGTGAAGAAGCCCAGATATATAAATACTGAGAAGTGCACCGGCTGCGGTACCTGCACCCAGAGCTGTCCGGTCAGGTGCATTCCCCAACCCCGGACTGCCGAGCCCGTCGGGCCCCTCCTGGACAGAGAAAAGAAAGAGAGGTACGACAGAATTCTCGAGCGCTACCCGGAGAAAAAGGGGGCGCTCGTGCCAATTCTGCAAGACATCAACGCCGAGTTCCGATATCTGCCGGAGGAGGCACTAAGGTATGTCTCGGAGAGACTGGGGCTTCCTCTGTCGAGGGTGTATCACGTAGCCACATTCTTCACCGCATTCAGCCTTAAGCCGCGAGGTGTGCATACCGTGAGGGTTTGCCTTGGAACGGCGTGCCACGTCAGGGGCAGTAGGAGGGTCCTCGAGACCATCGAGAGGAGGCTTGGGATAAAGCCGGGGGAGACGACGCCCGACGGCCTCTTCACTCTTGAGACCGTGAACTGCCTCGGCGCCTGCGCGCTCGGCCCGGTGGTCTTGGTTGATGAGGAGTACTATCCAATGAGCCCCGCAAAGGTCGGGTCTCTCCTGCAGAAATTCGGGGCGACGGCCGGGGCGGGTGGAGAGGAGGGTGCGCATTGAGCGATAGGGGCTTCGATGCGGGCCCGGTCCCGAGAAAGCGGCTGACGTCTCCGGCAGAGCTCGAGGAACTCCGGAAGAGGCTTCTCGCCGGCCGAGACCCGCGCCGCATCCAGCTTGCGCTCTGCAGGGGCACCGGGTGCTGCGCCCACGGCTCCCTAAAGGTCGCCGATGCGCTGAGAGAGGAGTTGAGGAAAAGAGGGCTGGAGGAGAGGGCGGAGCTCCTTCTAACCGGCTGCCACGGATTTTGCGAGAGGGGCCCGATACTCGTGATCAGGCCCATGGATATTTTCTACCAGAGAGTCCGGCCGGAGGACGTGCCCGAGGTTGTCGAAGAGACCGTGCTGAACGGGAGGGTTGTGGAAAGGCTTCTCTACACAGACCCCGCTACGGGGAATAAAATTGTTCACGAGTACGAGATTCCCTTCTATAAAAACCAGACCCGCATTATCTTTGGTAACAATGGGAGAATAGATCCGACTAGAATCGAGGACTACATCGCCATCGGGGGATACTCTGCGCTGGTGAGGGCTCTCTCGATGCGCCCAGAGGAGATAATTGCGCAGATAAAGCGCTCTGGGCTCAGGGGTAGGGGAGGGGCGGGGTTCTCGACGGGGCAGAAGTGGGAGCTCGCCAGAAGGGCGCCGGGCGACGTGAAGTACATCATCTGCAACGCGGACGAAGGTGACCCGGGGGCCTATATGGACAGGAGCCTCCTCGAAGGGAACCCCCACTCTGTGATAGAGGGGATGATTATCGGGGGCTACGCCATTGGGGCGCACGAGGGCTGGATATACGTAAGAACGGAGTACCCCCTGGCGATCAAACACCTGAACATCGCCATTGCGCAGGCGGAGGAGCTCGGCCTGCTCGGAGAGAACATCCTCGGCTCCGAATTCAACCTGAGAATTTTTCTTTTCAGAGGCGCTGGGGCCTTCGTCTGCGGCGAGGAGACCGCGCTCATCGCCTCACTCGAGAGCCGGGTCGGCGAGCCTCGACAGAGACCCCCCTATCCGGCGCAGAGCGGTCTCTGGGGGAGGCCGACCAACATCAACAATGTGAAGACCTGGGCCAATGTTCCGCTGATAATCAACAGGGGCGCGGACTGGTTCAGAAGCATCGGCACCGAGAGCAGCAAGGGCACGATGATCTTCTCACTCGTCGGAAAAATAAACAACACCGGGCTTGTGGAGGTTCCGATGGGCATCAGCCTGAGAAAGATGGTGTATGATATAGGCGGGGGAATTCCCGGTGGAAAGAGGTTCAAGGCCGTCCAGACGGGAGGCCCGTCAGGGGGCTGCATACCAGAGGGCCTCCTCGACCTGACCGTGGACTACGACCGTCTCTCCTCGGCCGGGGCCATGATGGGCTCGGGCGGGATGATAGTGATGGACGAGGACACTTGCATGGTCGACGTGGCCAAGTACTTCTTGAATTTCCTGAAGGACGAATCTTGCGGGAAGTGCACCCCGTGCCGGGTGGGGATAGCGCAGATGCATAGGATACTGAGCGCCATCACGGAGGGCAGGGGGCGCATGGAGGACCTCGAGACCCTTCAGGAGCTGGCGGAGGTCGTAAGGAGTGCCTCGCTCTGCGCCCTCGGCGGCACGGCCCCGAACCCCGTTCTGACGACCCTGCGCTACTTCAGGGACGAGTATGAGGCCCACATCAGAGATAAACGTTGCCCCGCGCGGGTCTGCAGGGCGCTGCTGAGGTATACCATTAAGGCTGAAAGATGCAAAGCCTGCGGCGCGTGCCTGAAGGCCTGCCCGGCTGGTGCCATCAGCGGGGAGAAAAAGAAGCCACATGTCATTGACCCGACGAAGTGTATTAAGTGCGGCTCCTGTCTAGAGGCCTGTAAATTCGGCGCGGTGGAGGTGAGCTCTTGAGGTTCAAATTCGTGTTGGATGGTAGGGAGGTGGAGGCGGAGGAGGGGGAGAAAATTCTGGATGTGGCCCGGAGGGAGAACATAGACATCCCGACCCTGTGCCACCACCCCGCCCTCGAGCCCTATGGCGCCTGCAGGCTCTGCGTCGTGGAGGTCGTCAGGGGTGGCCAGGCGAGGCTCGTGGCATCGTGCGCGGCGCCCGCGGAGCCGGGGATAGAGGTGCGAACGGGTAACGAAAGGGTCAGAAGGACGAGAAAGGTCGTCATGGAGCTGATTCTCTCCCAGTGCCCGACCTCAAACGAACTGGACGAACTGGCCAAGAGGCTCGGGGCCGTGAAAGGGCGCTTTCCACCTGTTAGGGACGACCCGGGAAACAGCTGCATCCTTTGCGGCCTCTGCGTCCGGGTATGCCACGAGAGAATGGGTCCCGGGGCGATAGGCTTCATCGGACGCGGGGCGGAGAGGAGGGTTGGGCCCCCCTTCGGAGTCCCATCGGAGGTCTGCCAGACATGCGGCGCGTGCGCATTTGTCTGCCCCACAAAGACAATCACTCTCGAGAAGATTTCCGGCAGGGCCCCCGCTCCACTCCTGTCAGAGTTCGACCTCGGTCTGAGGGCGAGGTCGGCGGTCTATATTCCTTACCCGCAAGCGGTCCCCAACTGGCCGGTGCTCGACAGCAGGGCCTGCGCCCACTTCGTCAGGGGGACCTGCGGGATATGCAAAGAAGTGTGCAGGGCTGGTGCGATAGACTATGACCAGAGGGGGGAGGAGGTCGAGCTCAGGGCCGGGGCCGTGATTCTCTCTCCAGGCTTCGAGACTTTCGAGCCCTCGCTTAGGGAGGAGTTTGGGTACGGTCTTTTTAAAAACGTCGTCACAAGCCTGCAATTTGAGAGAATGCTCTCGTCGTCGGGCCCCTACGGCGGTGTCGTAAGGAGACCCTCGGACGGAAGGCACCCGGGGAGAATCGCCTGGCTTCAGTGCGTGGGCTCGAGGGACGAGCAGATGGAGAGGGGCTACTGCTCGGCCGTGTGCTGCGCCTATGCGACCAAAGAGGCGATAATAGCGAAGGAGCACGCCCCCGGAACCGACACTCATATCTTCTTCATCGACATGAGAACATTCGGGAAGGGGTTCGAGGAGTACTTCAGGCGCGCTGAGAGGGAGTATGGTGTTGTTTACCACAGGTGCCGGGTGCCCCAGGTCGAGGAGGACCCGGAGACTGGGGACATCGTGCTCGTCTACAGAGACGAGGCTGGTGAGACGCGGAGGGAGAGGTTCGACATGGTCGTCCTCTCCGTAGGGCTCAGACCGCCCGCGGAGATGGGCGCTTTTCTGAGCCGGCTCGGTGTGGAGAGGAACGAATTCGGTTTCGTGAAAACCACGGACTTCAGACCCGTGGACACGAGCCGCGAGGGAATTCTGGTCGCGGGGGCGCTCCAGTCGCCAAAGGACATCCCGGATACTGTTGCCCAGGGCTTCGCCGCAGCGGCGAGGGCCTCGGCGATGCTAGCGCCCGCGAGGAACACGCAGACCGCGCCCGAGAGCTATCCGGAGGAGAGGGATGTCTCTCTAGAGGAGCCCCGCATCGGCGTGTTCGTCTGTCACTGCGGCACAAATATCGCCGGCGTTATTGATGTGAGGGCGGTGGCTGAGTTCATCGGCTCGAGGAGAGACCTCGGCGTCGTGCACGCCGAGACAAACCTATACGCATGCTCGCAGGACAACCAGGCGAGGATTAAGGAGAAGATAAGAGAGCTCGGGCTCAACAGGGTCGTGGTCGCCTCCTGCACCCCTCTGACCCACGAGCCCCTTTTCCAGAGAACGCTGAGAGAGGCCGGCATCAACCCGCATCTCTTCGAGCTGGCAAGCATAAGGGAGCACGCCTCTTGGGTTCACAGGGACGACCCTGCCGCGGCGACGGAAAAGGCCAAGAACGTTGTTCTGATGGCGGTCGAAAAGGTCCGGAGGGCGGTGCCCGTTCACAAGAAGCCGGCGAGGGTGACCCCACGGGCGCTGATAATAGGAGGTGGTGTCGCCGGAATGACAGTGGCGCTCGAGCTCGCGGCGCAGGGATTCGAGGCGGATATTGTCGAGAGGGAGGGGGAGCTTGGGGGGAACGTGAGGAACATCCGCTCCCTCCTCTCCGGCGAGGACCCGCAGAAGTTCTTAAGGGAGACCATTGGGAAGGTGATGTCGAATTCGAAAATCAGGGTCCACTTGAGCTCGACCGTTGAAAGCGTGGAGGGGTTCATAGGGAATTTCAGGGCACGAATCGTGCCGGTCTCTAGGCCCAGAGCGGACGCGAGTCCCGGGAATCGGGAGGGGCGAGGCTACGCCCAAACCCCCCAGGCTGCAGGGAGAGAGAGGGGGCAGGCGAGGGAGGAAGGGGTATCGGGGCCCCCCTCCGCCACGGAAATCGACGCGGGTGCGATCATAGTTGCCACTGGCGCCACAGAGCTAAGACCCGAGGGCTATTTCGGCTACGGCACCGACCCCCGCATAGTGACACAGCTCGAGCTCGATAGGCTGATTCACGAGGGCGGGCTCCGGGCCAGGAGCGTGGTGATGATTCAGTGCGTCGGCAGCAGGGAGGAGGGGGGGAGGAGCTACTGCTCGCGCGTCTGTTGCGCCACCGCTATCAAGCATGCGATCGAGATAAAAGAGAGGAATCCCGACACGGGGGTGTATGTTCTCTACAGAGACATCAGGACATATGGCTTCAACGAGAAGCACTTCAGGAAGGCGAGGGAGCTCGGCGTCCGATTCATCAGGTACGAGGATACCGAAAAGCCAGAGGTTGTTGCGGGCAGCGAGGGCCTGAAGGTGTCTGTAGTGGAAAGGTCGCTGGGAGTGAGGCTCACCCTCCACCCAGACCTCGTTGTACTGAGCTCGGCCACGGTCCCTCCACCAGACATCAGTGAGCTCGCCAGGGCGCTCAAGCTCCCCCAGACCCAGCACGGCTTCTTTATGGAAGTCCATCCCAAGATAGCTCCCATATCCTTCTCGGCGGAGGGTGTCTTCCTCTGTGGAACCGCCCACTCGCCAAGGTTCATTGAAGAGGCGATATCTCAGGCGATGGGAGCGGCCCAGAAGGCCTCGGAGATTCTTTCGAAAAAGGAGGTCGAGCTAGAGGGCTTGCCCGCCGCCATTGACGCCTCGCGCTGCTCCGCCTGCGGGCTCTGCGAAGCCGTTTGCCCGACGGGAGCCGTGAAGATTGTTCCGGAGAGGGGCGCCGCGGAGGTCAATGAGGTTCTGTGCAAGGGGTGCGGAGCCTGTGCCGCGGCCTGCCCGTCGGGATGCCCCTCGCCCCGAGGCTTCTCGAAGGAACAGATATTTGCCATGATTGAGGCGGCTCTGGAGGGGGGCGGATGAAGGCGGCCACGCCTAGACCGAGAATCGGGGTTGCTCTATGCACCTGCCGGGGCGAGATATCCGGGGGGCTGGACCTCACGCACCTGAAAGCCGCGGCCCTACGCCTTCCCGATGTCGTGGCCGTGGAGGAGGCGGGGGAGCTCTGCATGAAAGAGGGTCAAGAGTGGCTTAGGGAATTCATTCTCAGAAATCGAATCGACAGGGTTGTGATCGGGGGATGCACGCCCCGGCTCTACGAGGACACGGTCGCACGCGCTCTCGTTTCTGTGGGCCTGAACAGGCACACGATGGAGATGGTGAATTTGAGGGAGCAGTGCGTCTGGCCTCACAGGGACAAGGCGAGGGCAACGGAGAAGGCAGAGCTGATGCTCTCCGCCGCGGTGGCGAGGGCGTCGTCCCTCGAGCCGCTGGAGCCGTGCCCCGCGCCGGTGACAAAGGCAGCGCTGGTTCTTGGTGGAGGCGTCGCGGGGATGCAGGCGGCCCTGGACCTCGCGCGGCTCGGCGCGCGTGTCTACCTCGTCGAGGCGACGGGGGGGCTCGGGGGCCGGACCTACAAACTGAGCACCACCTTCCCGACGCAGGAATGCAAGCCCGACGGCTGCTGCATCCACTACTGCAGGGAGTGCGTTCTGACACCAAAAATTGAGGAGGTTCTGCAACACCCCCGCATCGAGGTCTTGCTCAACAGCCGGCTCAAAGAGCTCAGTGGGGGACTCGGGGCCTACCGCGCTCTCCTCGTCACTCCCACCGGGCAGATAGAGGTTATGGTGGGGGTCATAGTGGTTGCCACGGGATCGAGGCTAATTGATGCCCGGAGGTTTCCAGAGCTCGGCTACGGAATTCACCCAGACGTCGTGACATCGCTCGAACTTGAGGAGATGGCCGTAGAGGCGAGGAAGAGTGACGGCGCCATCCGCAGGCCCTCCGATGGTAAAACACCCAACACCATCAGCTTCATCCAGTGCGTTGGCTCGCGCGACACCACGGGCAGGGGGAGAGCGCACTGCTCACTAGTTTGCTGCACCTACGCCATCGGCCAGGCCAAGGAGCTGAAGAGGAGGCTCCCGGGGGCCCGGATATACATCCATTATATAGACCTCAGGGGGCCCTACAGGGGCTTCGAGGAACACTACCTTGAAGCCAGGCAGATGGGAATCGAGTTCGTGAGGGGGAAGGTGGCAGAGGTCAAGAAGAGCGGCGGAGGTCTGGTGGTAGTGGCGGAGGACATAGACACGGGCCGTCTGCTCAGAATCAGGACCGACCTCGTGGTGCTCTCCGTAGGCCAGGAGGCGAGCGATGGGACCGATGAGCTCTCTAGGCTCCTCAGAATTCCGCTCGACCGTGATGGCTTTCTGCGCGAGTACAATCCGGCCTTTGACATGCTGAAGAGAAAGGGCGTGGCGGTCGTTGGGTGCGCAGCCGGTCCGCGGGGCATCAGGTACTCGGTCGAGGACGCAAGGGCGGCGGCGGCCGCGCTCGGAGAGCTGCTCGCGGCCGGGGAAATCGAGGCCGAAGCCGTGAGGGCGGAGGTGGACGAGTCTCGGTGCTCGGGCTGCAGGCAGTGCGAGGCGCTCTGCCCGATGGGAGCGATAACGACAAAGCCGAGGGTGGACCATAAAAGGGGCGTGAAGAGGGTGGTCGCAAGCGTCAGCCCAGCCCAGTGCTCGGCCTGCGGGGCATGCGCAACGGCCTGCCCGTCGAAGGCGATAGCGGTCAGGAACCACAAGCTCAGGCAGCTGATGGACCAGATAGAGGCGCTGGGATGAGGATGATAGAGCGATGAAGCGGGGAAGGGAGGTGCATGTGTGAGCGATGGGAGCGAGGGGAAGTCAGGAGCGGAGAAGAAGCAGGCTGGCACGGGAGAGGGCGGGGCGGCGTACCAACCCCGGATAATCGGGTTCATATGCAACTGGTGCACTTACACCGGGGCTGATTTGGCCGGGGTCAGCCGGCTTCAGTACCCTGCTGGCTTTATACCGGTCAGGGTGATGTGCAGTGGCGCGGTCGACCCGACGTACGTCATCAAGGCGCTGCTCGATGGCGCCGATGGGGTGCTGATAGGTGGCTGCCACCCGGGCGACTGCCACTACCAGACCGGCAACCTCAAGGCCCGGCGGAGGGCGACCGTTCTCAAGCAGCTCCTGAAGGAAGTTGGCCTTGACGAGGAGAGGGTTTGGGTCCGGTGGATAAGCGCAAGTGAAGGTAAGAAGTTCGCTGAGACGGTCCGGGAGATGACCGAGGCGCTCGAGAAGAAAGGACCGAATAGGTTCAGGTGGGAGTGGGCCTTATAGGGGTGGCATGGAATGAGCTCTGTACGTGTGGAAGTGATGGATGGCGACTTCAACAGGGCGCTCGCAAGCTCGCTCAGTGTCCTTCTCGATAAAGGAATTGTAGACGCTCTCGTAATTCCACAAGAATCACCGCACGGGCTAGCGATACATCAGACTTTGGTCAGGAAAAGGGAGGGGCTGAAGAGCCCCAGACCCATCAATCTGCTGATGGCCAACAATGCCGCCAGATTCCTTCAGGAGCTTTCCGAGGCAGACCCCGGGGCGAGGGTTGCGGCAGTCCTCAGGCCATGCGAGCTCCGGGCAGCGGTCGAGCTGGTCAAGCTGAACCAGATCAACCGGGCCAGCATGTTCTTCATTGGCGTGGACTGCCACGGTACTATGAAGCCGAGGGCCTATGAGAAAAGGGCAGCGGAGATTAAGAGGGAAGGGCGGGACCCCAGCGCCGAGCTTATCGGGAAAGACGAGCCCGAGTCCCAGCGGGAGACCTGCCGAGCCTGCGAGCGCTTTTGGCCCTTGGAAGGCACTGCGGACCTCGTCGTGGCGCACATTGGCCTCGACCCATTCAAGGAGCTATTCATAGAAGCCCACTCGGATGCTGGCGCGGGGGCGCTGAGAGCGCTGACCGAGGCGGGCTATCGGGAGGCTGTGGTTCCGGAGGCGCGCCGAAGCACAATTCAGGAGCGGCTCGCCAGGGTCGCTGAGTTCAGAAAGGGCTGGCTGGAGGAGGCCAGGAATAAGTTCGGTTCACTAGATGCCCTCCTCTCCACTCTCTCTGGCTGCGTCAGATGTTACAACTGCCGGGACGCCTGCCCCATTTGCTATTGCAAGGAGTGCGTCTTCGACGCCGAATTCATGGAACCCTCTCCGAGACATACCCTTCGGAGGGCGGGGAGGAAGGGTTTGCTCAGGCTACCTCAGGACACCCTCCTCTTCCACCTAACGAGGCTGAACCACATGGCGACATCGTGCGTTGGTTGCGGAATGTGCGAGGAGGCTTGCCCGCAGGAGATACCGGTAGCGCTGCTCTTCATCCCGCTCGGCGAGAGAGTCCAAAGGCTATTCGATTACGTCCCGGGGAGGGACCCGAGGGAGCCGCTGCCGCTGGCAACCTTCAAGGAGAAGGAGCTAGAGGAGGTGGGCGGCGAGTAGGGGGCGGCCCTGTCCCTTCCCTCCCGGACTTACCCAACATTTATTAATCACCGGGACGTTTCAGTTGCAAAAGGAGTGGAGCGGATGGGACGCGGGTTCCTTAAGAAAATCGTCTCGGGCGAGCAGCAGCCCAAGCCGGTCGAGACAGAGGCCTACATAGACCTTGGCGCGATGAAATTCGAGGACGAGATTCCAGCCGGAGCGACGACGACCGTCAAAGTGGCCGAGCTCCACCGCCACGAGGATCTCCCGGACCTGATGAATCTCGTCTACAATGGCCATATAGTGGTGATTGACATCAGCACTCTGGGGGCGGACGAACTCGCGCTCAGGCGTGTGACCAACGAGATCAAGAATGTGACGAGGGACACGGGCGGCGACGCCGCGGGAATATCCAAAAACATGATAATGGTTACTCCGCGCGGCATAACTATCGACCGGAAGGTCATCCGCGGGGGAATCTGAAAGGCACGACCCCGCGCCGGCTAGTCGCTCTGAACTCCCGGTCAGGGAGAAGTCTCAGGCCACGGAGGCGCGCCATTCGGACGCATCGCGACCGGTACTTGAATAAGCCTTCTCTAACTCTCGCGCTTTCCAGGCCTTTTCAGCTCTCCGCGAGAGGCGAGCTGGTAGCCTATTCCTGCGAGAGAGACCGTGAGCGCAACCAAAGCCGTCGCCACAGCTCCGGCGAGCTCGCCGGCTGTTCCCGAAACAATCGCTCCCGCACCGATGCCGGTGAGCGAGCCTCCGGCAACGGCTGTGAGTCCTCCCATAATGCTGTCCATGAATATCCAAGCGACTACGAAACCGATGAGGAAGGCCGCGAGTGCGGCGAGCTGGCTTGTCGTGATCGTGGCGACGAGGCCGGCCAGAACTACGCCGAGACACACCGCCAAGACTGCCTTGACAAGTACCAGGGCCAGCGCGCCCCCCACTATGCCCCCGATGACGACCGCAGCGAGCAGGCACACGCTGCTTCCGGGAGCGACTAGGGAGGTCACCACGGAACCGACGGTGGCACCGACCACCGCGCCGATGAGAAAAGTCGTGAGTTTCCATAGGGCCCGCCCCAGGAAGGCCACAACTAGCCCGACGAGAATCAAGCCCAGCGCAGGGAGGGTGGGGATGGTCACAATTTCAGAAGGGAACTCAAACATGTCCCTCCTCTTCTTCCGTGCCACCCGCCGAGCCTCCCTTCTCCCTATCCGGGGCGGAGGCGGGTGGTGCGGGAGGGTTCGGCGTCTGCTCAGGAATTCCCTCGCCCGCAGGGGCCTCGCCGGCGCCCTCGCCACCGGGGGGCGATGGCGCTCCGGTGGGAGGGGCCTCGGGCGCTATTGCGGAGGGCAATGCGGAGTCCGGCTCTGGGAAGCCGATGACTTCCGTGCGCCGTATTTCGATTTTTCTTATGGGGTAAATCGGTTTGCACTCCTTGAATATCAGCTTGGCCATTTCGCCTTGTAATATATCCCTTATGAGCTCTCCGAGCGTTTGCTTCTCAGAAGTACTTGTTATAACCTTGCTCATCAGATTTCGTATTGCGGACTGCTGGCTCGTCTGTATCCTCTTCTCTGTTATCGCCATCGGCTTCACCTTAACCGTGAAGCCGTCCTTGGTCCGGACGGTAAAAACTCCGTCCATCTTTGAGTGCTTCCGCCTCGTCAGCCTCCTTATGTAGTCGCTGGTCAGGTCGTGGCCTATGAAAATGGTGTGGGCGTCGAAACCTGAGACTTTATTAATGCGGAGCTTCAATTTTATATGCATCTTTGAAAAGTCCCCCGTCACCTCTTGGAGGGAGACCGAGACGACGCGGCCGGGAAGGCTGTTGGGGTCTGCGGCGAGGGTCTCGGCGACCTGCTGGCCACCGAACATGTCAGGGGCAAAAACCCTGTACCACTCTTTTGCCCGCCACTTCTCCTTGCCCTTCTTTGCAGAAGGATGCCTCTCCGCTTTCTCCTCCCGCGCTTCCTCCGCCTTGGCCTTAGCCCGTCCCTCTGGCGGCGGTGTTTCCTTCTCGCCCAAGATTTCCCCTCGCTTTACAGGCACCCTCAATCAAGCAACCAGTATAAAATAGTTAAGATGATCTAGACGGTGCCCCCACCTGCCGACCCGCCAAGATTTCCACACCACGACGGCCGGGCCTCTCGCAAGCCGCCCAACAACAGTACTCCCGGCCACTCAGCCGAACTAATTAGACTACCAGTGAGTCCATCGGAATAATAAATTTTATTTTAGTTATCATAATCTATAAGTAGGTTATCATTGTTTTCGCAGAGCATTACGAAGCCGGTTCTGCCGGCCGAGGGGCAAGGACGATGGCGATGGAGACGAATGAGAAGAGGGGAAGAGAGGGCGAGGGCAGAGACCTGAAGGGAAAGCTCCTCACCGCTCTCGTCCTGCTCGGTTGCTTCGTGCTTGCGATGGTGATTCGGTGCGTTTGGTACTATGAACCGGCGGTGTCGCCCACTGCCACCTACGGGGAGTACAGCTACGTGGTTTCCGGAAACGACCCCGACTACCATAAGAGGAGCATTGACTACATCGTCGAGACGGGCCACCAGCTCACCTGGGACCCCCTGATGAACTACCCCACAGGAGGCCCAAACCCCAACCCACCGGCCTTCGCGTGGACAGCAGTTCTTCTCGGCTACCTCCTCACACCATTCTATTCTTTCGACGTGACCAAGGCCGTATGGATGTTCTTCGAGATTCTGCCGGCGTTCTGGGCAGCCATGAGCATATTTCCCATCTACTACTTCACAAGAGATATGTTCGGCAGGAAGCCTGCCTATTTCGCCGCATTCTTCATCGCTGTGATGGCCGGGAATGTCGAGAGAACCCCATTGGGATTCTCGGACCACGACTCATACGTGGTCTTCTTCGTGGTCTTGGCGTTCTTTTTCTTGATGCGGGCAATGAAGAATCTGGAGGACAAGTACTGGGTGAAGAGCTGGAGGAAACCGGCGGAGATATCCCGGGGCCTTGTTACGTTCTTTGAGAACAACAGGGTCGCAGTCTGCTACTCCGTCCTCGCGGGCTTCTCAATCGCCGCGGTCATGCTCGGCTGGAAAGGAGGCACATATATATTTGCAATTCTGTTCATGTACCTATTTATTCATTCGTGGATAAAAAGGGTCAGGCGGGAGGACACGTTCGGGATTGCCATCCTCATCCTGACGGCGATGTTCATTCCGCTTTTAGTCTCTCTTCCTTATTATTACACAATGTACTTTATCCATTGGTACGAGACACCGTTTTTTGTCTTCGGAGCCACGGCGCTGTACGCGGGAATCATCGTTGTCACGAGGGATCAGCCTTACATTCTCGTCGCCCCCGGCCTGGCGGGCCTAGTTGGTGGAGTGCTGTATGTCCTGTCGCTCTTTCCCAGCGTCTGGAATGTAGTGCTTGGCTTCCAGGGCTACTTTATCAGGACAAAACTTTACGAAACCATCGCCGAGGCCCAGCCCCCCGACTTCAGCCGGATGGTCTATTCGTACGGCGAATGGATATTCTATTTTGCACTAGTAGCAATTATTTATCTAACCTGGCGGCTGCCGAAGGAGAGGTGGAGGAACGACTACATTTTCACCTTGATGTGGTGCTTCATGGCGATTTTCATGGCGATGAGCGCCGTACGTTTCATGTACAACGCAACACCGGTCTTCGCCATCCTTGGGGGCTGGGTTACTTGGACCCTCATTCACCTCCTCGACTTCAAAAAGGTCGTTAAGACCTATAAGGGCCTGAGCGGGGGGGGTAGGTGGCACGCCCTGAAATCCTCTGTAAAGCTCAGGCACGTCGTCGGCGTAATCTTCGTTGGTGTAATGGTGATTGGCTCCGCCACCTGGTACGGTGTGGACGCAGGCATCCCCTACGAGACAAAGCGCAACTTCGACCGAAAGATATACGACTTCTTGCCCTCCTTCCTGCATCCCCCGGGCTTCGACCCTAACCAGGGGGGGACTTGGTGGTTCGGCTCCTTCGGAACTGCCTTCCCCAGCGACTCCTGGATAGACGCAATGTTCTGGTTCAGGGAGCAGGACCGAGAGCTCTCTCCCGAGGATCGCCCCGCCTTCGTCGCCTGGTGGGACTACGGCCACTGGTGCATGCACATGGGCGAGCACCCCTCGATTGCGGACAACTTCCAGCAGGGTGTCGAGATATCCGGGAACATCATAACCTCCCAGAACGAGAGCAGCGCCATAGCTTACTTCATCGCCCGAGTAACTGAGGGCGCCACGAGCGATGCCGTGGTCAGGGACATCCTCACGAAGTATCTGGGGGAGAAAAAGGCGAGAGACTTTATAGAAATAGAAGAGGAAAAGAATTTGGATGCGTGGAAGTCCAGAATTCTTAAGAACTCGGAGCTTTACGGCTTCCGGACCAGCGACATGAATAGGATGAACACGAAGTGGGTGGCGCTCAGGGGACTCCTCACCTCAACCCTCACCCAGAGACAGCTTGTTGAAATGTACGATGAGCTCATGGAAGCCACAGGCCACCAGATTCGATACTTCGCAGGCGACTACAGGATGTTCCCCTTCTCGGCCACCAACACGGGCATCTATTACGCTCCAGTCAAGCTGACGGACCAGGAGTACAGCCACTTCCTCAAGGTCACAGCCACAGGCAACGACGGCATAGAGTACGACCCGGCCAAAATACCTCTGGAGAAAAGGAGAGACCCCGACTTCAAAATCACTGGTTATAATCTGTATTATCAGGACATGTTTTACAATTCGCTCTTCTACAAGGCCTACATCGGCTATGGGCCGAGGGACGTGGGCATCTCTCCGGGCTCCAACGGCTATACCGACATACCCTCCCTCGTCGGAAACATGAGGTCGGGCCAATACCCCCCGATGCAGGGCTGGAACATGTCGAACTTCAGGTTGGAATACAGGACGAGCTATTGGAACCCGTACAACGAGAGCACCGGTGTCTCGGAGCGCCACGCGGACTGGCGTGTGATTCCTCCCTGGACCGCCGAGAGCTACAAGGAGATGAAGAAGGGCTCCCTTGACCAGTTCTACAGGAACCTTTACGGCGGGGTCTTCTTCCTGAAGTACTACCACGGCGCCTGGGTCAACGGGACCGTTACGACCGACACTGGTGAGCCCGTCGTGGGAGCGAGGGTGACGGTCTTCGATGACGTCAGCCTCCCCATCACATACTACCCTGGCATACCCCACGGCTACACATTCACCGACGCGAGGGGCAGGTACAGCCTCCTCGCGCCCTATGGCAACGTGACCATAAAGGTAACGAACGGCGGCCAGGAGGGCACGGACAACCTCCTCCTACTAACGGAGAGGCACGAGCTCAGCTCAACCCGGTTCTATATTTCCGACGACCAGGCCATGAGGAGGGAAATCGACCTCGACCTGGACGGAATTCCTGACTACAATATAAGAAAGGACTTCGTCGTCAACACCTCCAGGCTATCGGGGAGGGTTTATTACGACATCAATGGCGATGGCTCCTTCACCCCCGGCACCGACGACAACATATCATGCTATGTCCGGGCAGTCAACGAGACGATGGGAATCAACCGCACTTCTGCGACTGGCAACAACGGTACGTATGAGTTCCTCAACCTGACGCCGGGCGGGTACAACCTGACGGTGGAGTACCGCGGTCTTCGAATCGACGGCGGGAGCACGAGCTTCGGGCAGGGGGCGAACGAAACCAAGGACATATCCTTCAAGAACATCAATCTGAATGGAACCGTCACATGGGAGAACGGGACGCCCGCTGGAGGCGTTGAAGTCGCGATTCTGGGTCCGGACGGGAGCGTTCTTTGGTCCAATCTAAGCACGGAGAACGGGAGCTATATGATCGAAAGGGTGCTTCCCGGCTCATACAACGCCTCCCTCATATCCCCCGCGCTCCTGGGCCAGAAAACAAGCGTAATATTCAATCAGAGCGACAACACCACCCTGAACATCACCACCGCTCCCCTCCTGAAGGTATCGGGCAGAGTCAGCCACCCGGGGGCCCTGATTTCTTTACAGAACATGGACAATATCAGCCGCTCGGTCACGGTGCGGTCCGGACCAGACGGGACTTTTGAGGCCTGGGTCGCGAGAGGAAACCACACGGTTCTCGCGCGCCTCGTATCGGGGAGCGATGTCCTTGTCGCTCTGGATTTCATCCACCCCACCCCATCCGCGCCCCATTTGGAGCTCTCCTTGGAGAACGGAATCAGGCTCAACGGCACCGTCTACAGGGACTTGAACGGCAACGGCTCCTATGACGTCCACCAACCGGCCCAGGTGCCTCCGGAGGTCATCTCACCCGGCGGCCCAACGCCACAGATAAGCCCCCCGGAATGCCAGCCGGGAGCGACTGTGGAGGTCTGGAGCGCCAGGGGGAGGATATCCATCCCCTGCAATAACCTGGGCTACTTCGAGGTCTACCTGCCCGCAGGGAACTACTCGATACGGGCCTACAAGCCCCTTAATGAGACGGACACCTATACAAACACCACGAGGCTTGAACTCAGCGAAGCCACGGAGCTCAACCTGAGCCTCATGCAGGGCGTTAGGGTCAGTGGAACAGTTTTCTGGGACAGGAACTCAGACGAGGTCACGAACGAGGGGGAGGCCGTGGAGGGAGCCGCGGTCGTCTTCGAGGAGCTCGAGCGCGCGGGCCGCAGGGTGACCGTCTTCACCAACGAGACAGGGGCCTACAGGGCTTTTCTCGCGGAGAAGACAAACTACACTGTATCCGTCTCATGCAATGGCTACCTCACCGCCACCGACTTTCTCACCACGGGCTCTGTGCTGGACGAGCCTATATCGAGAAACTTCAAGCTCGACCCCGCAAGGGTCCCCCTCCGCATCACCTTCCTCATCGACGGTACCCCGGCTCCCGCGGGGGTGACTGTCTATCTGGACCCGGCCTCCTCGGGCGCGCAGGCGTTGAACCTGACAACCGACAATGAAGGCAGCGTCTCTGCCCCTGTGATTCCGGGGAAATACATCGTCCGGGTCGAGGATGAATCTAAGACCTGGCGCGGCGAAGTCAACCTCTCTCTCCTCCAGCCCTTAGAGGTATGGCTAGGGAACGGAACGACCGAGCTCGCCCTTTCCCTGAAGGCAAAGGTCAAGCTGAGCGGCGTGGTCTACCAGGACGAAAACGGCGACGGTGTGGCGCAGAAAGCGGAGCACCGTAACGCCCTCATTAAATTCATACCCGAAGAGCTCGTCTCCAGCGCTGACGCCTTCGTCCCCGGAGTCTCATATCTACCCGGCGTGACAGGCGTGGAGACATCGGAGGGGCGCTACGAGGTCCTAATCCCGCCCGGGAACTACACAGTCTGGACCCTTCTCCAGCTCTCCTCGCCCCAGACCCCGGACCTGGTCTTTCTGGAGAGGGCTGGGGTGGAGAGGACGGGCCCGCTCAACATCTCCCTGAGGCCCGGGTGCACCGTCCGGGGCATGGTCTACGTCGACCTCAACCACAATGGGAGGTACGACAGTGGTGAGAACCGGCAGGGAATTCCGCTGGGCCTATTCGAGCCCGGAAATGGGAGGCTTGCGACACTCTCGTCCGACCCCGATGGCTGGTACGAGGCGATTCTGCCCCGCGGGGCCCACTATGGGCTTGCTGTTGAGAACTACACC
Organism: Thermoplasmata archaeon; assembly: GCA_038851035.1. Lineage (NCBI taxonomy): Archaea > Methanobacteriati > Thermoplasmatota > Thermoplasmata > Thermoplasmata archaeon. Next base: position 67,492 of record JAWCLH010000001.1, on the reverse strand, counting down.
AACGAGACACTCTCCGAGGACGTTCTGGTTCCCATAATGTACCTAGCCTCCGTTGGGCTTGAGGTCCCGGATGGCCCGGTGGCTGAGATGAATGTAACGCTTGAGCGCAGGATCGAGACGCTCGGGAGGGTGCACTACGACAGGAACGCGAACGAACAGCCGGACGCAGAGGAGGGCGTGGAGGGTGCGGAGCTTGCGTTCGAGGCCGCCTCGGGCGCGAGATTTACTGCAAGAACCAATGAAACCGGCAACTACTCGATATATCTTGAGGAGGGGAGCTACGATGTAAAAGTCGCGGCCGGTGGCTATGCACCCGAGCCTAACGGCACGCGGTCCGTCCGTGTGGGACTGGAGACACGAACCTTTGAACTCAAGCTGGAGGCGATAAACCTCACGCTCTCTATCCATGTCACATTCTCGGGGAGCGGGCGTTTGACCTCGGGAGCATTTGTGTCTCTATTCGCCCTGGACGGCCGGGGGGAGAATGCAAGCTCAAGCACGGACCGCGACGGGCGGCTGGTCATGTCGCTAAGGCCGGGCGTCTACGCCCTCTACGCCAAGGCCCGTGTGGACAGCGCCGAGCTCGCCGCCCTAATGCCGCTCGAGCTCGAACCGAGCAGTGACGCGGTAAAGCTCAACGTCCCACTGGAGAAGGCCGTGAGGGTCTGGGGCTCGGTCTTCCTTTCATCTGAGGATGGGGTATCGAGGATGCCGGAAAGGGTGAGACTCTCGTTCAACGCTTCGCTCGAGGTGAAAGGTGCCAACCGCACAGTCCCCCTCGAGTTAATCGAAACGAGGCCCGTCTATGAGCTGCACATTCCGCCAGCCAACTATACCGTCGAAGCAACCTATGTCGCGATGGAGAGGGGTTTGAATGTGACATATAACTCCACCTCCCAGCTCAACATAAGCAAGGGTGAAACCTCCGCCCAGTGGGATACGGTCCTGAGGAGGGTGGATGACCACTCCGTGAGCGTCCGCTGGGACGAGACCCAGAAAGCAACAATAGAAGTCAACGGGACTGTGAACTACACGGTAGAGCTCTCCAATACCGGGAATAAGAGAGCGACCTTTGAGCTGGAGGCCTTACCGCCTAGTGGTTGGGAAGTCAACTTGAGCGAAAGGAGCGTCTCGCTCGACGTTGGAGCGAGCGCGAAGGTCATGGTAGGAATTCGGGCTTCTGCGGAGGCAAACGCCGGGGACAACTTCGTCACTTTCAGGGCCCGCTCATCCGAGCTCCCGCAGCAGTTCTCCAATCAGACGAGTCTCATCGTCCGCATTGTCCAGATATACGGCGTGGAGCTGAAGGCTTCGACCGACTCGCCGACGACTGCCGGAGAGGAGGCCGGCATGCTTTACAAGTTCATGCTGGTCAACCGGGGCAATGGCTTCGACACCTTCAACCTCACCGTCTCCGGCCCCCACGGCTGGACCCTGCGCCTTAGCGACTACAATCCGACGCTGGGGGCGAGGGAGGAGAGAGAGCTGACCCTGACGGCCGTGCCATTTGAGGGGGCGAGGGTGGAGAGGGGTATGACCGCCCTGGTGAAGGCGAATTCAAAGAACGAGATGACCCCGACGGCCGCCCTGACAATAAACCTGACATTTCCCGAAATCACCCTCGGGAACTTCAGGGTCTCCGGACCCGGCGTTTCTGAGACCTCTCCGAAAGGAATGCCGGGCTTCGAGGCGCTCGGGCTGGTCTCGTCCCTAGCGGCGGCCGCTTTACTTCTGGGCAGGCGCAGGAGGTGGGCGGGATGAGCGGCTCCAATGACCACTCCCTCGCGCCCCGGAAAGCTCTACGACCCAATCCCGGAGTGCGGCTCCTCGTTCTGCCGGCGCTTGTTGCGGCTCTCATCCTCCCCATTATACAGAATTCCGTCGCCGGCGCCGACACGCCCGGCACCGCCGTCGCGATATCCGGGCCGGATAGGCTGGAGGTATCGACAGATGCGGTCTACAACATCAGAATCTACGGGCCAGAGGGCATCAAATGGGGCTTTGAGCTGGAGATGAAGGGCAAGAATCTAGAGGGGGGCTACATCACCTCGCCCGCCGGCAGAACGGAGGAGGAGAACAAGTACAAGATGGTCCACGACAGACCCCTTGAGCAGCCGGAGTTCAATGTCACGCTCCACGCCCCGTCGAAGGCCGGCGAGATAGCGCTCCAACTGGCCGTCACCGCGCTCGAGGGCGAGGCCGCCGCCGGACAGAAGGCGAAGGCGCGCTGGCCTATCTCAATCCGGAACAAGCGAGAGGTAATGATAAACGCGACCGTGAGGAACACGGGTGAGACCCGCGTTGAGGGCCTTCTCGTCGCGTTTTATGTTAGGCTCGAGGGCCGTTGGCTCAATTTCGCCAACCAGAGCGTCCCCGTTATCGAGCCCGGCGGGAGGGAAAACGTCTCGGCCGTCTGGAATGCAGCTCTGGTAGACAACGGCGAGTATCGCGTCAGGATAGTCCTCGACCCAGAGCATAAAAAGCCCCTCTTCTCCGAGAGTGGCAGTGTGATCGAGAAGACCATCGTTCTTAAGGAACCGGGCGCGCAGGGCCCCAAGCCCATCTCGCCGGTTGTCCTAGCACTGGTCGCCTTCGCTCTCGTGGGCGGTGCAGTGTCTATATATTATTGGTATAGAAAGAAAAAAATAGTATAGAAGGGAATAACTGATTCGACGGGGGTCCTGCGCCATGAGGGAGAGCGTTACCGGGCAGCGACAGGAAGCAAGGGAGGAGGTAAAATCGACACCGGAGCCCGCAGCAGGCGGCCCGAGAGAGGGAGAAAGGGGGACGAGGGGCGCAATTCCGCCCGAGATAATCAATTTCCTACTAAAGGACAGCGCCAGATCCCTCATCGTCCGGGGGAAGCCCGGCACCGGTAAGACCACATTCTGCCTCCAGTGCCTTGAGGAGATCGGTCTGGACAGGAGTTGCTTTTATTTCTCCACCCGTGTCTCGGACACCGCCCTATACAGCCAGTTCCCCTGGCTAAAGGAGAAGGAGTGGCGAGACAAGATTCTTGACGCAAGCCGGGGCTTCCTCAAGGCGCTCGGGGACGAGGGTGAGGTCAGAGACATTAAGACCCGGTACGACCCCCAGAAGGCGGAGGTTCTCTCGGCCTCTCGCGAGCTGCTCGGGGCGATGTACGAGAGCAGATTGACGGCTCCCACTCAGGTCGACAGAACGATGCTCAACAACCTCCTCCAGCAGTCCGACATGCTCGACCTCTCTAGACTCTACGAGAGGATAGAGAGGCGGCTGCCCAACCCATCCTTCCTGATCATCGACAGCCTCGATGGGCTGGCCGAGAAGTACGACCTCTCACTGCCTAAAATTGCGTTCGCCCTTCAAAAGGACCTTGTGGAGAACTCCAACGCCAGAATCATGCTCGTTCTCGAGAGCGAATCCCGCATAGTGGACTACATGGTCGATGGCGTCATCAACATGGACATGGGTGAGGTGGACCGTCGGCGAGTCAGGGAGTGCACAATAGAGAAGCTACGTGGCGAGCAAGTCATCCAGCATCGTTACCTCTTCACACTAGAAAGCGGTCGCTTCCGCTTCTTCCCCTCATTCAGGGCTCCAGCGAGCTCCAGCCCAGAGAGATGGCAGCCCGTTCCCGATGCGCCGGGAGCTTTCTCCACGGGGAACCCTTCTCTAGATGCCCTGCTAGGCGGGGGCATTCCGAGGGGGAGCAACGTGATGGTCGAGCTGACCAACAACCTCCCCCACGCCGTCTACAAGATGCTGATATTCCCAATGGCGCTCAACTTCGTCGCCCAGGGCCGCGGGGTGATGATGATTCCACCGAGCGACTCGATGGCGGACGAGTTCTACGCCCTAATGACCCGTGTCCTAGGCAGGGAGGCCGTCGGTAGGCTGATACGGATAGCTGAGATGGTCTACCCACTGAGGAACCAGGACAGGCCCCACATCGTCACCCTCGAGTTCGAAGATATAAAGAAGGACTTCGACAAGTGGTCAAGGGAGGTGGCGAAGCTCCGGAAGCAGACGGGCCAGTCCATACTCGAGATACAAGCCGTCGAGACGCAGGAGACCCGATTCTCCGCCGAGCTCTATAAGAAGTTCCTGAACATCTCATCGGAAATAACCGCCAAAGAGGGGGACGTTGTGGTGAGGCTGGTCAAGCCCGGGATGCAGGAATTCACTCAGCGTGTTGCAAACGCTTCCTCCATCCACATCAAGCTGAGGATGATGAATGGTGCCGCCATCGTGTACTGCGAGAAGCCCCCCACCGGTATCTATTGCATCGAGCCAGTTGACGGAATCAACGGGCCTGAGCTAAAGTTTATTCCGATAGTGTGAAGCCCTGGATGCTTCCAACCTGCGCCCATTTACTTGGCGGCGCTCCCGCCCTTTCTCTCCCCCTCGAGCTCCCTCCTCAGCTGGAGCGCCTCGGGAAAGCCTGGGGAGATGCTCAGCGCCTGCTCCACGTACTTCATCGCGGCGGCCGTTCCGGAGAGGGCGTGCACAGCCCTGGCCTTACCGAGCCACGCCGCCTCATAGCCGTCGTCTATTCCGATGGCGACATCAAAGGCCTCCGAGGCCTCTTTCGCCCTCCCCTCGCTCAATAGGCAGCAGCCAAGCTCGCACCACGCGACCTCGTTTGAAGGGTCGAGCTCCACCGCCTTTCTCAGAAACTCCACGGCTTCAGCGGCATTCCCGCTCTCGGAGAGCGCGGTGCCCAGACCGAGCATGGCCGCCGGGTTTTCTGGGGATAGCTCGGAGGCTCTCCTGTATCGCTCAACGGCCTCGGACGGCCTCCTAGCCTCGAGCAGCGCGGAGCCCAGCTCCAATAGCGCCTCCACGTTGTCCGGGGCCTCCTCCACAGCCCGAGTCAGGAACTCCACGGCTTCGTCCGTCCAACCGAGCGCGAGCGCGGACCTCCCGGCTCCCAGCAGCGCCCTGACCATTTTCCCGTCCAGAAGAAGGGCCTGCTGGAAGCTGGCATACGCCTCCTCCGCCTCCCCGATTTCGAGAAGCGCCTCCCCCCGACCGACCCTGAATTCCGGCCTCTCGGGCCAGCGCGCCGCAGCCTCCTCGTACACCTTAACAGCGTCCTCGAATCTCCAGAGCCTGCACAGGAGGCCGGCCTTCTTGGGCGGGAGACTCTCGTCGTCCTGGCTCGCACCCTCCGCCTGCCCAAGGCTGCTGAGGGCTTTCTCGAGACTCTCCCTCGCCTCCTCCTCCCTCCCCATCGCCTCGAGAAGGCCCGCCCTCTCCACCCACGCCTCGTCGAAGGAGGGGTTGAGCTCTAGGCACTTGTCGAAGCACTCCAGGGCCTCGTCCATTCTCTCGAGCGCCGCGAGGGCCTTCCCCTTGATGAGCCAGGTGTGCTCATAGCCGGGGTTGAGCTCGAGGGAGCGGTCGAGCGATTTGACTGCCTCCTCCGCTCTTCCCAATTGGAGGAGGGCGTAGCCCTTTGCGTACCAGGCGTAATCGAAGCGGGGATTTATCTTGAGGGCTTTTTCGTGATACTCCAATGCCTCTTTATGCCTGCCCAGTTTGTCGAGCGCGTTGCCGATGTTGTTCCAGGCGATTTCATAGTCCGAGTTGATTTCAATCGCTTTTTTAAAAAATGGTATCGATTCTTCATATCTCCCAAGATTGTATTCGGCGTTGCCCCTGTTGTTCCAGGCGATTTCGTCGCTCGGGTCGAGCTCGAGCGCCCTGTCGTATGCCTTTCTCGCCCCATCCAGGTCCCCAGCGGCCTGTAGGATGTAGGCCTTGTTGTACCACGCGGGCTTGTAGTCCGGGTTGAGCTGAATCGCTCTTTCGTAGCACTCCATCGCATCCTTGTAGCGGCCCATGACGAAGAGCAGATAGCCCCTGTTGTTCCAGAGTTCCTCGTCCTCAGGCGAGAGCTTAAGCGCAGTGTCGTAGGCCTCCAGTGCGTCGTCGTAGCGACCAACCGCATAGAGAGCGTTGCCCTTGCTCAGCCACGCAAGCACGTTTCCGGGGTCGAGAGCGGTGGCCCTTTCGTAGCACTCCAGCGCTTTCTTCAGCTTCCCCATCTCCTCGAGAACGGTGCCCTTTCCCTGGAGCAGTGCAGAGCTCTCGCCCGCCATTTTTATCGCAAGCTCATACAGCTCTAGGGCTTCGCGAGGCTTCTTCAGGTTGAGCAGGGTGCGGGTGATGTCCATGAGCGTGGCCGCGTCATCTGGGGAGAGCTCCACTACCCTTCTGTAGGCCTTCACCGCCATCTCTGGCGCGTCGAGATAGCAATGGGAATTGCCCATATTATACCAGGCGATGGTGTAGTGGGGGTTGAGCTCCACGGCCTTTTTGTAGCACTCAATCGCCCGCCGGTGCTCGAGTAGCTTGTCCAGCACAACGCCCCTGTTGTTCCATAAAACCTCGTCGTTCGGGCTCTCCTCGAGCTGCTTCTCGTAGTACTCGAGCACGAGCCTATACTCGTCGGCAGATAGGGCGCGGGCGTCCTCGGACATCTTGGCGATGAGTTCCCGGGGGTCTACCTGGGCGGCCATAACGGCGTGAGGATGGTGTCTGGAAATAAAAAGGTTATCAGAGTGCCCGGTGAGCGCGGGGCCGCCGTCTCAAGAGCCCACTCCCTTTCCTCGCGCAGATGGTACCTACCATGAAGCCTTTATAAACCACCGCCCCAGAATTATCGTCTGGCCAGGAGGATGAGAGCGTGGAGTGCAGGTGGTCAACAGGCAACGAGGGGCGCGAGCTGAGGCTGGTTCTTTCCTGCCGTGAGTGCGGGGGACCCGGACCTCTGCTCAGCCCCGAGTGCATGAAAAGGGCCCTCGAGGCCCTCTCGTCGGAGCAGGGCGCCGACAGCATCGTGCTATCGGGGCACCTCGAGACACAGATACAGACCGGTGGGATGGCGGTCCTCCAGCGGATAGTCCTCCTGGCCAGCGACCTGCACCACCTCTCCCAGAGGGAACCGCCCTCCGGCTCCCGGGACTGCATGAGGTGCCCCTTCCAACCCTGCTCCCTTTTTTCATCTCTCAGGGAGAGCCTCCTTTCGGACCCGGCCTCCCTCCCCGACATCCTCAAGTCAGCGCTGCTCCGCCTCCGCTCTTTCTCACCCGCGCGCGGTTCTGCCTGCGATCGCTGCGCTGCCGAAACATCCGGGGATCTAGCCTTCGTCACCGAGTCGTACGAGGCTCTGGTCAGATTCATGATGAAGAAGGGCTTTCAAATGGCGGTGTGAGACATGTACGCGAACATTGACAGCGCGGTGGCGTTGCTCGAGATTGCCTACAAGCGCCTTTGCGAGCTGGAGACGAAGTTCGCGCCCTCGGACCCGGAGGCGATGAAACGCGCGGTGCGGAGGGCACTGGTGAGGGCGATAGAGCAGAGCCAGCGAATTCGCCCTGGCTTCTCCGGCTCCTGGGTCACACCCTCCCCACCGGAGGAGAGCGAGCTCCTCTTCGACTACTCTGTCGGCATGTCGAGGGTCAGAATTCTGCAGATGCCCAACGAGACCGAGTGCCTCTACCACATCTCGCCCTACGAGTACTCACTCCCCGCCGCCCACATCGGACTCATCGATGGCGCGAGGAGAGAGCTCATGGCTTCCGTCCCCCCATTGTCTCGCTTCTCGAGAGCCGAGCAGGCAAGGGCATACATTGAGAGGGAGGGCGCGAGGATAATATCACGGCTCGCGCGCGAGGCCGGTGTCAATCTCGGCGAGAGCCGGGCGGCGCAGCTCTCACACTGCAGGGCTCTCGCGGAGGTGCTCGCGCGCTACACGGCGGGGCTCGGGGTGGCCGAACTTCTATTGCGGGATTCATACATTCAGGACATCTATATCGACGCCCCTGCTGGTGCCAATCCGGTGTATGTGACGCTGGGTGGGGTACCGGAAGCGAGGGTCAGGGGGAGGTGCCGGACCAACATCAACCTCGGCGCCGAGGAGGCGGAGGCCCTTCTCTCCCGTTTCAGGCACGAGAGCGGCAGGCCCTTCTCCGAGGCCAGACCGTACCTCGAGTGCGACCTCCAGGGCTACAACGCCAGAGCAACGGTTATCGGACAACCCCTGAGCCCGGAGGGGATAGCCATCGCGCTTCGAAGGCACTCCACCGACCCTTGGACCCTGCCCCGGCTCATCAGCGCTGGGAGCCTCACACCACTGGCCGCCGGTCTCCTATCCTTCCTCGTCGATGGCCAGTCCACGGTTCTTGTCGCCGGGGGGAGGGGCGCGGGGAAGACCTCACTTGTGGGGGCGATAATGATCGAGCTCCCGAAGAGCCAGAGAATTCTGACCATCGAGGACACTCTGGAGCTCCCCTGCGATGCGATGAGGGCCCTCGGGTATAAAATTCAGAGCATGCAGGTGCAGTCGAGCGTGGGCGGAATTGGGGAGATGAGCGCGGACGAGGCCCTCAGGCTATCGCTCAGGCTCGGAGAGAGCGCTATAGTGATGGGCGAGGTTAGGGGGCAGGAGGCGCGGACGCTCTATGAGGCGATGCGCGCTGGCACGGCCGGTTCCACGATTCTGGGCACGATTCACGGAAATTCAGCCAGAGCGGTGTATGAAAGGGTGGTGCATGACATGGGAATTCCGGCGCGCGCCTTCTCCGCCACAGACATCGTCGTGGTCGCTGGAGTGCGCAGGCCACACGGCTCCCACAAGAGCGTCAGGAGGGTTCTCGAGATCTCTGAGGTCGTCAAGGAAAAGGACGGTGAGTTCAGGCCGCTGATGACCTACTGCGAGGACAAGGACTGCTTGGTCGAGGCGGAGGGCCTGAAAGGGTCCGAGAAGGTGCGGAGCATCGCTCGCTCCTGGGGCCTGAGTCCAGAAGAGGCACTCCAGAACATCAGGCTGAGGGCTCGGGTGAAAGAGGAGCTGGTCACGTTCGCGAAGGTACATGACAACTCATCCGTGACGAGCGCTAAATGGGTCGCGAACTCGAACGGGGCGCTCTGGACGCTGCTCGAGAGGCACGGAAAGGACTACCCATCGGTGATGCGCGACTGGAAGGGCTGGTTCGAAAAAGCGACGAGCTACACTTGAGGGGGGTGGGTGTGTGTGCGGAATGGGGGTGGCACGAGGGGTGAAAGGAAGGACCGGGGCATGTAAAACGGGGCCAGATGAATTCAGTGCCCGTGGGGGTGGGGGCTAATGGCCGCTCCAGTGGCCAATGTCTCGGAGGGGGCTGTGACGTGGAGTCGAGCACGGGGCACCGGGATGGTGGGGCATAGAGACGGGGCCCCGAGCGAATTCCCGCACTGGTACACACGCGCCTGTAGGTGGGCATCGCGGGCGCTCAATCCTTCCAAGGCCTTTGTGGCGCGCGAGAACAGCAGGGCAAGCCGGGAGATGAGGCGCGCAATTCTCTTCTCTGGGCTTGGAGTAGAGCCCTACCAAGTCGTTCTGCTGGCTTATCTGGTTTCGGGCATTCTTGTTGCAGCTCTGGTTCCGTCTGTCATAGCCATTATTCTCTTGATGCGCATTGACTTTTTCCCCGGTGGTTTCGTCGCAGTGCTCGCGTCGCTCGTCGTGCCTCTGATGGCGATGGCCTGGCTTGGGAGCTTTCCAAAGAGCAGAGCGTCTCGAGTCCGCGTCCTCTCCCTTGGCAGGGCGCCGGAGGCCGTGAACTACATGGCGATGGCGATGAGGGTGAGCCCCACGCTGGACCGCGCCGTCGCTTTCGCGGCCGAGAACGTGGACGAGCCCATGGCGACGGAGCTCAGGCGCGTGCTCTGGTCGGTTCAGCTCAGGGAGCACGACAGCGTGGAGGAGAGCTTCCTCTCCTTCGCCCAGGAGTGGGGAGAGTGGAGCGACGACTTCAGGCGCTCGCTCTTCGCGATTCGCGCGGGAGAGATGGAGAGGAGCCACGAGGGCCTCCAGAGGGCCCTAGACAGGGCTGTCGAGACCGTTCTTTCAGGAACGAAGCGCACGATGGAGACCTACGCCGCCTCGCTCTCCGGACCCACATTTGTGCTCTTCGCCCTTGGAATTCTCCTTCCCATGATGCTCGGGGCCGTCCTGCCGATGGCCTCGCTCGGCGGTCTGAGACTCGGCGCCCTAGAAACAGCACTCCTAATGGACGTTCTCTTCCCCCTCTCCACATTCGCCTTCGCCCTCTCGATACTTGGAAAGAGGCCGGGGACTTCCTCGCCTCCCTCCCTCCCGGATGGAGAGCGCACGCGACTCAGGGCCGCCGTGGCCGCCGGGGGTTTCGCGGGCGCCCTACTAATCCTCCTCGGCGTCTGTCAGATGGCCGGGTGGCTGGGCGAGGGCCTAAGAACCCCCGGCTCCATCACCGTTCTATGGGGCCTCGCCCTCCCAGTCTCCGTCTACTGCCTTCTCAGCACAAGAGATAAGAGAAGGGAGCTCGCGCGAATTCGAAGGCTCGAAGAGGAGTTCCCCGATGCCCTGTTCCAGCTCGGCAGCAGAATCGCCGAGGGAATGCCCGTAGAGGCCGCTCTGGAGCGGACCGCCGCGGTCCTCAAGGGGACGGAGGCCGCGGGGCTGTTCCAGAGAATCGCATTCGCCCTGCGCCTCACCCGCTCCACACTGGACAAGGTACTCTTCGGGCCCGGCGGGGTTTTGGTCGGGTTCCCGTCGCGCACCGTTCGGGCCGCGATGAGGATGTTGGTCGAGAGCGTGAAGAAGGACAACGCCACCGCGGGAAGGACAATTGTCGGCTTCTCGCAGTACCTAAAGGACCTGAGGAGGCTCGACTCCGACATCAGGCTCCGCCTGGGCTCGGTCATGGACACGATGCGCACCACGGCGATGTTCTTCGCCCCCCTCGTCATGGGTATCACGGCCGCGCTCTATGTCGTCCTGTCGGACGTGACGCAGGGAATCTCTCTCGGCGGCGCCGCGATAGGGGTTTCGGAGGCAATGAGGGAGGCCGTTCCGGCGCATATTTTCACCGCGATAATCGGCGTCTACCTCGTTCTTGTCGTGTTCGTCATCACCCACTTCACCTCGGGAATCAGGTGGGGCGAGGACAGGGTCGAGAGGACGCACGAGCTCGGGCGGGCCCTGCCTGTGGCGATGGCGGTATTCACAATGGCGACGCTGGCGGGCCAGATGATGATGGGCTGAGCTCCCGGCCCCCGAGCGGGTCGTACCTCCTGAGCGTGAGGGACAGGCCGACAACAGTGACGGAGCTCAGCGCCATCGCCAGACCCGCGAGCCCGGGCGGAAGCGTGACTCCCAGCGAGGGGTAGAGGGCGCCGGCGGCGAGAGGGATGAGAGAGGCATTGTAGGCGAAGGCCCAGAATATGTTCTGCTTGATGCGCGACATGACCTTGCGGCTCAGCCTTATGGCGGCGACGGCGTCCATCGGGTCGTCCCGGACCAGGACGATCTGCGCACTCTCTATCGCCACGTCTGTCCCGCTCCCTATGGCGATTCCGACGTCAGCCCTAGCGAGGGCGGGGGCGTCGTTGATTCCATCGCCCACGAATGCCACCCTCTCTCCAGCCTCCTGCAGCTTCGCAACCTCCAGCGCCTTGTCGCGCGGGAGGACCCCGGCCCTCACACTCTTTATCCCCAGCGCCCCACCGACAGCCTCAGCAGTCCGGAAGTTGTCGCCGGTAATAAGGATGACCTCTAGCCCCATCGCCCTCAGCTCATCCACGGCCCTCGCAGAGCTCCCCTTCAAAGCGTCCGCAATTGCGATCGCACCGACCGCCCTCCCCCCGGCCGCCACCAGCACCACCGTCTTCCCCTCTGCCTCCAGCCCCTCGACCCTCCTTTCAAGCTCTCCGGGGAGGGCGACGCCCCTCTCCTCCATCAGAGCGCGATTCCCGACGAGCACCTCCACATACTCTAAGCCCGACAACTCCCCCTCTGCTCCGCTCCCGACCCCCCGAATTCTGGCACTGCCCCTTTCCCCCTCCTCCTCACCACACATACCCTCCCCTCCTCTAGAAGCCGCCTCCGCTGCTGCAGCGCTCCCAGTCCCGCCTCCCCGGCCCGGACTCTCCCCGGCACCTATCCCGCTGCCCTCGGAGAGTGACCCCGGGCCGGCCCGCAGAGCCTCCGTCCTCTCCCGGACCAGCACCCTTCCGGAAACCCCCATCCCTCCATGAGTGTCGAAGCCCTCGACCTCGTCCAGCTGCATCCCCCTCTCCTCAGCGCGCCTTACAATCGCCCCTGCCAGTGGGTGCTGGGAGCTCCTCTCGACGCTCGCGGCGAGCCGGAGCACTCCGTCCTCGCCCCCCTCCTCGACAGGGACGACTTCCGTCACCTCCGGCCTGCCCTTCGTGAGGGTTCCGGTCTTGTCGAAGGCGACCGCGGTCAGCCTTCCGGAGGCCTCGAGCGCCCCGCCGCTGCGTATGAGTATCCCGAGCTCCGCGCCCCTGCCGACGCCGACGGTCACCGCGGTCGGGGTCGCTAGGCCGAGGGCGCAGGGGCAGGCAATGACAAGGACCGCGATCAGGGTGCCTAGGGAGAAGAGCAGAGTCTCTCCGACGAAAAAATACCAGATGGCGAAAACCGAGAGCGCAACTACGAGAAGGACGGGTATGAACCAGGCCACCGCCGTGTCCGCGAGCTTCTGAATCTCCGGCCTGGACAGCTGGGCCTCCTCGACCGTCCTTATGATTTGCGCGAGGACAGTGTCCCTCCCCACCCTCTCGGCCCGCACCCTCAGCACGCCGTTCCTGTTGAGGGTCCCGCCCACGACTCTCGAGCCTGGGCTTTTGTGCACGGGCATCGGCTCTCCGGTGAGCATCGACTCGTCCACGAAGCTCTCGCCACCTACCACCACTCCGTCGACGGGAATTCTCCCGCCCGGTTTAACAAGGACGGTTTCGCCCACCGTCACGTCCTCGATTCTCTTCTCCAGCTCCATCCCTTCCACAAAGACGAGGGCGCTCCTCGGCTGGAGCCCTAGGAGTCCCTTTATCGCCTCCGATGTCCGGCCCTTCGCTCTCGCCTCGAGGTACCGGCCCGTCATCAGGAAGCCCGCGAGGAGAAGGGCGCTGTCGTAGAACATGAAGTCGCGGCTCAGAACGAGCTCGAAGGTGCCCAGAACACTCGCGACATAGGCCACCCCGATGCCCATTCCATACATGACGTCCATGCCGAGGCTCAGGTTCCTCAGAGACCTCCACGCACCCGAAAAAATCGGCCCGCTCGTGTAGACGAAAACCGGAAGGGAAACGGCGAGCATGAAATAGGAGAGTGTGTCCATCCCGATACCTCTGTCGTGCCAGAAAGAGTGGGGGATGAGGGAGAGGCACATCAGGGGAAGGCCAATGGCGAGGCCCGCGCTGGCCCTCAGGGCCCTGTCCCTCAGCCCCCTCTCCCTCTCCTCTCTCTCGAGCCTCTCGCTCTCCTCGCCCTCCAGGCCCAGATACCTGTAGCCCGCCCTCTCGACGGCGGACTTCAGGACAGACGGATCCGGGGCGGGGCCTTCATGGATGACGACGGCCTTCTCGGCGGCCAGGCTGATATCGACTCCCTTCACGCCCTCTATCCTCTTCAGGGCTCCTTCCACCGCGCGAGCGCAGGCGGCGCACGTCATCCCGCCGATTTTAACGACGGCCCTGCCCGTGGGCGCCGGGCGCCCGCCCTCCCCCTCGGCTCCCCCGACAGCGGACATGTCCTCCACCTTCCATGTGGGGGCGGAGGGGATAAGCTTGTTGGTCGGGGTACAAAAGCAACAAATACCCGCCGGGGGATTTCCCGCCGATGAAGGCCCTCGTGCTCGCCGCCGGTGAGGGCACCCGGATGAGGCCCCTGACGGCCCGCACCCCCAAGCCCCTCCTGCTGACCGCAGGCAAGCCCTTCCTCGAGCACACGCTCGGGGCCCTCAGGGAGGCGGGAGTCGAGGAGGTGTACATTCTCGTCGGCTTCAGGGAGGATAGAATTCGCGAGCGCTTCGGCGACGGAACCCACCTCGGCCTCAGGATATCCTACCTCGAGCAGAAGGAGAGGCTCGGGACCGCCCATGCCGTCGGGGTCGCGAAGTCGATATTCGATGAGGATTTCCTCTGCGTAAACGGGGACATCGTCGTCTCACCGGAGACCCTGAGGGAGCTGCTGGCGCTCCACAGAACCCGCCGCGCAAATCTGATGACGCTGGTCGAAGTGGAGAGCCCCGAGGAGTACGGCGTGGTGACGATGGACGAGGACGGCGCTGTCAGGGCGATAGAGGAGAAGCCCGAGAGGCCGAAGGGACGGCTCGTGAACGCGGGAATCTACCTCTTCACACCAGATATATTCGGCGCAATAGCCCGAACCCCACCCTCGCCCCGCGGTGAGTACGAAATAACGGACACCCTGCGCGCCCTCTCCGCTGAGGGAAAGGTTTTCGGGCTCGTCTCCCGCGCCCCATGGGTTGACGTCGGGAGGCCCTGGGACCTTCTCACGGCGAACGAGCTCCTGATGAAGGGCCTCAGGGGAGAGGTTCTGGGCGTGGTCGAGCCCGGGACCACCCTCAGGGGGGAGGTGAGCGTGGGGGAGGGCACGGTGATAAGAAGCGGCTCCTACATTGAGGGGCCCGTCGCAATAGGTAAAGGGTGCGACATCGGCCCCAACTGCTTCATCAGGCCGAGCACGACCATAGGCGACGGGTGCAGGATAGGTGCCGGTGTGGAGGTGAAGAACAGTATCATCATGAGCCGCACCCACATCCCCCACCTGAGCTACGTCGGGGACAGCGTTATAGGGGAGTCCTGCAACCTCGGCGCTGGGACGATAATCGCCAACCTCAGGCTCGACGAGAAGAAAATCAGGTCCTCCGTAAGAGGCGAGCGTGTGGACACCGGGCGGAGGAAGCTCGGAGTGATAATGGGCGATGGTGTAAAGACCGGGGTCAACTGCACGATTGATGCGGGAACTGTCATCGGTGAAGGTTGTTATATCGGTCCCGGGGCGAGGGTGCGCGGCTTCATCGAGCCCTCGTCCTGGATTCTGTGAGGCGGTGCCCGTGAGAATCGCCCTCGCCTCCCCCTATTTCCACCCGCACATCGGAGGAGTCGAGTCGCACGTCCGCTCGCTCGCCGCCCGGCTCTTGAAGAGGGGGCACGAGGTCTGTGTTTTCACATCGATGCACGAGAGCCTCCCTGCCGAGGAACTGGTGGACGGAATTCCGGTGCGCAGGGTCCGTATGAGGGCCCTCCTGTTCCAGACGCCGATGACGCCGGCGCTCGTACCCGAGCTTCTCAAGGAGCGATGGGACATCATCCATTCCCACTCCCCGCCTCCCCTCACATCATACTACGCCGCAAAGGCCTCAAAGAGGTCGAGAATTCCTCTAATCCTGACCTATCACTGCGACCCTGAGCTCCCGAGCCCCCTTGGCCGGCTGGTGAGCTCCGTCTACCAGAGAACACTTCTCAGATACACCCTGAAAAGGGCAGCGCGCATTCTCGTCTACACCGAGTCCTACGCCGCCACATCCGTGGCCATCTGGAAATACCCGACCGTCTGCATCCCCACGGGACTGGAGGTCGAGGCCTTCGGACCTCATGTCGATGGCTCTTGGGTCAGGAGAAAGCACGGAGCGGAGGGGAAGAGGGTGATTCTTTTCGTGGGCAGGATGATGGAGCACAAGGGAATTCCGACGCTGCTCGAGGCCCTCCCCCTCCTCCCACCCGACACGCTCGTCCTGCTCGTCGGCCCGGGGGAGCCCCCTGCGGCCTGGCGAGCGCGGGCGGAGCGGCTGGGTGTCGGGAAAAGAGTCTTTTTCGCGGGCAGAGTCGCGGACTCGGAGCTGCCCGCTTACTACGCCGCCTGCGATGTTCTTGTCCTTCCGTCGGTGTCCCGTCTGGAGGCCTTCGGTCTCGTTCTGGTCGAGGCGATGGCGAGCGGGAGGCCGGTTGTCGCCTCCGACCTCCCGGGCGTCAGGGAGGTCTTCACGCCCGGGGAGACTGGCTTCCTCTTCGAGCCATTCAACTCGCGAGACCTGGCCGAGAAGCTGGGGAGAATTCTCAGCGACGATGAGCTCCGAAGGAGGATGGGCGAGCGGGCGCGGGAGCTGGCGAGGGAGCGCTACAGCTGGGACGTCATCGGAGAGAAAATCGAGAGGGTCTACAGGGAGGTACTCGACGCCCATAGGGCGTGAGCCGCCGCCCCGATCGCGTTCACGAGCTGTGGCTCCGGGGGCACGAGAACTCTCGTGCCGAGCTCCAAAGAGAGGGCCCTGACCATCTGCCTGTTTAGAGCAACGCCTCCTATCGCGACGACCCTCTCGGCCTCCGGAACCAGCTCGGCGATTCTCCGCGCGAGGGCTCGGTGGAGCCCGGCGGCGACCTCGGCCCTCCCCGCTCCGCTCTCGAGGGCGTTTATCATCTCGGAGAGGGCGAAGACGGAACAGGTGCTGTTGATGTCAACCCTCCTCCTCGACCTCGAGGCCAGCGAGGCAAGTCCCTCAACGCTCACCCCTAGATAGCGCGCCGCCTCCTCCAGAAAAGCGCCCGTTCCGGCAGAGCACCTGTCGTTCATCTGGAGGGAGTTGGTGCGCAGGTCCAGGACCTTCGTGTCCTGGCCCCCGATGTCTATGATTACATCTACATTCTTGTAATACCGGGCCACCCCCAGCCGGGCCGCGGTGAGCTCTGTCAGGGTGAGGCTGTGGCGCACCCTCCGGCGAAAGTAGCCCGTGGAGCAGACCACATCGTTCTCCCCCACGAGCGTCTCCAGCTCCCCCAGCCGTCGAGCCTCGACCACGCGGGCCTCGAGAATTCTCCTTCCGTCGAAGCGCACGAGCTTCGCGGCTGTCGAGCCGGCGTCTATTCCGACCGAAGCGCCGTATCCTTCGGATTCCCTTCCGCGTCCCCCGCCCGTTCTCATATCCCCGCCACCCTCAATCTCAGTTCCATGGGGCCGCCGCTCCGCCTCCCGCGCACGTCTCAGCCCCCACCCGCTCCGAGAAGCTCCGCGAAAGCCTCCAGCCTGAGACGGACCTGCGCCGGCGTCTCCCCGGGTAGGTCCCCCTGAACGGTGAGCATGGGAAGGTCCAGCTCCTCCCTGAACAGCGGGTCTTCCAGTAGGTGGTGACAGGTGAACTGAGCGTAGTGAATCACTCCGTCCACTCCCCTCCTCCTCAGCTCCCTTTTCAGGAAGCTAAGGCGGTACTCCACCGGCCGCGCGAACGTGTAGGTGGCGTAGCTCCTCGCCATTTCGTCCGGGGTTCTTCCTCCCAATCTGAGGAATTCATAAGGAAGCTCGTCGAAAACTATACGGAGCCCGGCACCGGTGCACGCCTGATGAAAGTCGTGATAGATTGGCGGAACACCGATGAGCGCCACACGGGGCCCTTCCGGCCCGCATCGAGAGCGCACCCCAGCAAGTCCTGCCCCCCTCCGCAGCTCCTGTCCCGTCCCACGACAGGGCCCTTTTCCCGGCGAGCCCCGCGCTCCGCTCCCTCCGGACCCGGCTCCCCGCTGGAGTTGCGCACAGGACTCCCTTTCCCCTCCCCCAGCGTCCCTCACCATTTTCTCCACCTTCGTCAGGAAGCGCTCGGGGTCCCCCTCGAAATCGCTGAATGATACCAGTGTCCTGAAGGTCGCCGAGGGGTCCGCCATCCCCAGGGCGCGCAGTCTGTCGAGCCTGAGCCCCAGCCTCCTGAGCCGGGCTATCGTGTCCAGCACCTTGCTCGTCTCGACCGGAGGGGGCGCTCCCCGGCACCCCTCCTCAAGGAACGAGGCGAGGTCCTCGAGCTGACACCGCATGTAGCCCGTGTCGCCGTCGAATGGGTAGAAGAAGTAGTGGGCTCGCGGGACCGCACGCGCCGCCCTCTGGCCGTCGGCGAGGGCGTTGTGGCAGTCCCCGCCCGCAACGACGACAAGGGCGTCGAGCCTTATCCGGCGCCTTAGTATCGCCTCGCGCCAGCAGGCTGTCCAGGCGCAGAGCTTGGCCCGGGGGCGCATGCCGGAGCCGGGAATCCAGTTGTTTACGTCCAGCGCCCTCCAGCCCGAGGCGTAGATGAGTTCCGGGGGAACGAGGGCGGTCATGCCGGCGAGACGCCTCCCGGGTCTCCTCATCGCCGGGACAATTGCGGGCCGGCGATTTAGAGCTTTCCGGATAACGCTAAATATCCGCCGGGCCCTAGTCCGGCCGTGGCGCGCAGGACGATTCTGCTGAACTGCACCGTCCGCACGATGGACCCCGCCCGACCTGAGGCCTCCGCCGTCGGGATTGAGGGGGACCGAATTCAATTCGTCGGGAGCGAGGACGGGGCCCTGAGGTGGGGCGGGGCTCGCGCGAGAAGGCTCGAGCTGGCCGGGGCGACTGTCCTTCCCGGTTTTATCGACTGCCACGCCCACTTCCTGAGCATGGGCGTCTGGAGAAACAGACTCGACCTCTCCGGTGCGCGCTCCGAGGATGAGGTGCTACGGCTCGTGAGGGCGAGGGCCCGGAGGACGCCGAAAGGGAAATGGATTCTTGGCCGCGGCTGGGACGAGTCTGGGTGGCCCGGGAGGAGGTATCTCGAGAGGGGGGAGCTGGACAAAGCGGCGCCGGAGCACCCCGTCCTGCTCGTCCGCGTCTGCGGGCACATGTGCGCCGTGAATACGAGGGCCCTCAGAATTCTGAGGGGGCGCCTGAGGGGGCGCAGATGGAGGTGGAGGGAGGGGGGCTGTAGGGGGCAGGCCGGGCATGGCACCAATGCATGCGAGGAATGGGAGGTGGACAGTGGAGCGGGGCTCCTGCGAGAGAGGGCGATGGAGAGTGCGCTCGAGCTCGTCAGGCCGGACGGAAAGGAGATGGAGGCGGGGCTCCGCATCGCGATCTCGATGGCGCACAGAATGGGCGTGACATCGGTCCACGACATCGTTGATGTTGAAAAGGTGCGGGCCTACAGGCGGGCGCAGAGGGAGGGCTGGCTCGGCGTCAGGGCCTGTCTCCACCTCGAGCTGCCAGAGTGGGGGCACCACAGGAGGCTCAGGGGGGCCTCGGACCTCCAGACTCCTTTCCTCAGGCTCGGCGGAATAAAACTCTATGCCGACGGCTCCATCGGCGCGCGAACGGCGGCCCTGAGCGAGCCCTACGCGGATGAAGCGGGGAACAGGGGCCTCCTACTCCACTCAACGCAGATGCTGGTGGGGACCGTCAGGAGGGCGGAGCGCGAGCGCGTCCAGCTCCTCGTGCACGCCATAGGCGACAGGGCCGTGGAGCGGGTTGTTTCTGCCTTCAGTGAGGGCCTCAAAACGGTGGGCACGGGGAGGGCTCGCCCGCTGGGGCTCGAGGCCTCTTCCGGCAGCGTCATTTCAGCAGCGGGCCCCTCCGGCGGGTCCGGTGGAGACGCGTTCGGTCCGGGCCCGGGGGGACCGGTCTCCGGCCTCCGCCACAGAATCGAGCATCTCGAGCTGGTGGGCGGGCCCCAGCTCAAACAAATGCGCGGGCTGGGCCTCTGGGCCTGCATGCAGCCCAACTTCATCGGCGAGTGGGGCCTGCCGGGCGGGATGATGGAGGCGCGGCTGGGCGAGAGGTACAGGGAGGCCGACCCGCTCTGGAGGGTCTTCGACGCTGGTGTGCCTCTTATTTTCGGCTCCGACTGCATGCCCTTCGGGCCCCTCTACGGAATTCACTGCGCGGTCAGCGCGCCCTTCGAAGCCCAGAGGCTCACGGTGGAGGAGGCCGTGGCCGCCTGCACAAGAACAGCCGCGGCCGCCTCCTTCGAGGAGGATTTCAAGGGGACAATCACCGTGGGAAAGGCCGCGGACCTTGTGGTCCTGTCGGGCGACCCGTTCCGGGAGCCGGCGAAAATAAAGGACATGCGCGTCGGGGCCACGATTATCAATGGGAGGGTGGTTTGGAGGAGCAGGAGCCGCCCGGGCGCTGAAAGGGCCGGTTAGAGCGGGTAGTATAGGGAGGCCGGCTACAAGAAGGACATCGTGGTCGACACGGACGACAGGCTCCCGGTCCGCTGGATGGACACCGGAATCAACCACTCCGAAGGCTATTGCCCACCCGAACAGCTCGAGGCAATGCCCCGGGCGGGCATTCATCCCGGGACCCGTCCTGTGGACGGCAAGTGAGCCACACATGCCCCCATGAACAAATGATTCCCGGGCTATTCTTTATGGCCTCCAGATGGGGCGCCATCGCCACCCATTTGTTTATTAAGTTCTTTGACTATTATTCTTTTGTGAGTCTGAACCGCTCAAGCAACGAGATTCTTGTCGCCAGGATGAGGCCTGCGGGGCAGGTGGTGATGTTCGAGGCCCACATCTACACCTTCACCTGCGCGTCCAGCCAGTCCACAAACCCCACGGACCGCCACCGGGAGGTCTATATCACCGAGCCCGCGAGTGCCAACTCCGACGGGACCCTCCTCGGGCGCCGTATAGACCTCGCCAACGGGATTATGGACGGGGAGGAGCCATCGGGATATGAAGATAGCGACAACGATGGCATCGTCAACGCCCGTGATATAGATTCCGACGACGACTGGGTCCAGGACACGGAGGAGGGCGGCTGGGGCGAGTGGGGGACGGACCTGGATGGAGACGGTGTGTGCAACATGCTGGACACCGACTCTGACGCGGACGGTCTCAACGAGACAATCGAGTATCCGAGGAAAGGGACGGCCGTTCCCAAATACGCCCCCGGGAGCAACGAGAGCCACAGCAGCGCCTACTGCAACCCGCCGTACGACCCTGATTCTGACGACGACGGCCTGCTTGACGGCTCCGACGTGGTCCTTCTCCCATCTGATTACAGGTATGCTTATTTCACATCTTCCCAGCATTCCATAGCCAATGTTTCAAACGGCGACGGGAACTATTCCTTCTTCGGCGAGATATCCCACTGCACCAACTGGTCAGACCCGGACACGGACCATGACAAGCTGATAGATGGGAACAATAGGACTATAGACGGAGGGAGCTATTACGGCGAGAAGTCTGTGGGGACATGGCTCCTAGACCCGGACACCGACAATGATGCCATCATCGACGGGGACGAGGTCTACGGCTGGACCTATTATTATGAAGATATGGACGGGTGCAGGCTCGCGAGGGGGGGCCATTCCGACCCGCGGGCGGGATATACGGATTCGGATAGTGACGGCATCAACGACACATTGGAGTTCAGGGTCAGCCACGGCTCGTGCAACGATTCCGACTTTGATGGGCTGAACGACGGCATCGAGAAGAGCGTGGGGACGAGCATGGTCGACCAGGATTCTGATGACGATTATCTGCCAGACGGCTGGGTCGATTTCAACAACAACAGCGTCAAAGACTATGGAGAATATGAAGACAAAGACCTCGACGGCGCCCTCGATTCCGACGAGACCTCGCCCCTGCACAACGACACGGACTCCGACGGCGTGGAGGACTGGATAGAGGTCAGGACGATAAGGTTCAGGACGAGCGCCCTAAACGGCAAATACAATGTCTCCAACACATGGATAGCGGCAGACATCGGAAACACGAGCATGTGGGTGTACTGGTACAACCGGACCTCCGGGCCAAGTGGAAATTACTCAGTATACCTGGACTATAAGACGCCCGAAGGCTACGACCTAGTCCTGTATAATTACACAAAGAAAATATTGTGGGTGAACATGAGCGGCTGCTGGACCGAGTACACGATAAACCAGTGGCCGTGGCAGAGCGATATCCGCGACGCCTTGATAGTGCCGCACCCGACGAAGGAGTTCTGGACCAGGGAAAACGGGACAGGCCTTGGAAATCCCCGCAGCAACGACAGCGACGCAGACGGCCTCACCGACGGCCAGGAGGTCTTTGAACTCAGCAGCTTCGACACGCTCTACCTCCAGATAATGAACCCAGATAAGGACAGCTTGTGGAATCCGAAGGACGGCGATTCCGATAACGACAACATTACGGACCGTCACGACCTTTACTGGAACCAGAGCGGGACCTGGATAGACTACTGGTGGAACGACTTCGACGGGGATGGCAAGCCAAACGCTCTGGATTGGGATTCCGACAATGACACTTTACCGGACGGCTGGATAGATTTCAATGGCAATAGCTCGAAAGAGGTAAATGAAGTTGAAGACACGAACCTCAACGGGAAATACGAGTGGTGGATAGCCCAGACCCCCGTCGAGTCGAACCCGCTGGGAAACGATTCTGACCTTGACGGGATAAACGACACCGCTGAACTTGCATGGGGCCTTAATAAAACCAATAATGACACTGATGGGGACGGCATTCTGGACGGGAAGGAGAAGAACTGGAATTCTGACCTGGACGGAGATGGATGGATAAACGCGCGCGACCCGGATAGTGACGGGGACGGGCTCATCGACGGGAACAACCTGACGGTTGGGTCCGGCGACTGGAGGCACTCGGCCTATCTCCAGAACGGAACTTCCCACATCAACAATACAAACGGGACGAGGACATTCTTCGGCGAGGGCTGGCACGGTACGAGTCCGTGGTCTGCGGATACGGACCAGGACGGCCTTTGGGACGGTTTTGATCTACCATCCCTAATCCCCTACTCTGGAAAATTAACGTTAGGGAATTTGACTGTCATTGTAGAGAACGGGACTGTGTGTCATCCGTATAGATATATCAATTTAACCACATTCAATATAACCGCAAGAGGCGAGCTTTCCGTAGGAACCGAACCACTTAATTGCGATACTGACAACGATACATATACCGACGGGGATGAAATCAACGGTTATTTTGTATATAATATTTTATCACCGGGTGATATTGTCAATGGGTCCTATCTCTGGTGCTGCCCGATAATCGGCTCCTGGGGTATTGAGAATAATTCCCATGTTTCAACGCCGGTCCCAATCGAGAGTGAAGGGCGATACGTCATCCGATTGTTAGCATGGCCACACACCTATGATATAGGATACAATCCATCTGTGAACATATCTCTGAAATTCAAAGGAACAAACGATACGATATTCTTGAATTCAACCAAAATTAACCATCTTCATACATATTTTGGTATTGATTATCAAACGAATTGTCTTGGTAATTTGACAATTAAATGTTTAGGTCCCGATAATGTAAATATATTCATGCCTATACTGCTGTTGAGACAGGGTATCGAGCCGACCAATAATGACACCGACGGAGACGGTCTTGACGATGATATCGAAATTAAGAGCCACTTATTAACATCGCCATATTGGTACGATAGCGACAGGGATTCGATAGAGGATTCATCTGACGACCAGCCCATGGAAAGGGATCCTGATTATGATGGATTGAGCTATCCCATGGAATTGTACTATGGGACCGATTTTTTCAATCCTGACACGGACTTCGACGATTTAAACGACGGTCCAGAGATATTGGGATATCATACAAATGCCAAAAACCCGGATACTGATGGCGATGGCCTAGAAGATGGTATCGAGGTAAATGGCTGGGACGCTATACTGATTGATAATCTGTGGGCGGTTTTCGAGACATGTCGAGCTATTCAAAATAATGAGAGTGTAGATTTTTACTTAACCTACCGGCATGTAAAATCATCTCCTTTAAACGACGATACTGACGGAGACTGTTTATCAGATTTTGACGAATTTTACTACAGAACGGACCCGGATTGCTATGATTCCGATAAAGATACCTGGGTGGATAATATTGATGATGATCCCGCAGTAATGGATATTAAAGGTCCGACAATCGAATGCTCACTGAATAAACCTGCTTTCTCATTTTCACTAGATTTCATCATGTATATTGAAGATAAACAAGGAATAAGGTGGGTTGGATTATATCGAGAGGATAAAATCGATTTCCAATGGTGTTGCTTGTCTTATTCGTATCCAACCTATATGGTATTGAGACACACATATACTATATGTGGTGGCTGGGATAGAATAACCGATGGGGTTAAATTCCCGAATTTTAAAATCGTAGCTGAAGATTGTTATGGCTTTACGGAGGAACTAAATCTCGCGCCGGTATTAGGGATACACAACACGATCGTTCATTATGGTTTAAAATGGATGACAAAATTCTTAGGGCCTATCAGGGGCGGTTTGGTATCTGGATTCATAGTTTCAATGATGGATGTAGCGGTCGGATTGGCGGAATTATTTTGGAAACCCTGGAGCCTGTTCGAGGGAATCGCTAAACTAAGCGAACTTTTTGCTGAACATGGTTGGGGGGCCTTCGAGGAGATTAAAAATTCAGCTGTGGAAAAACAAAAGGATTGTAACCCATATAATAATGAGACTGAAGAATCTAAATATGACCAATTCGCCAATGCTTTTTATAGTGGATACATAGCAGGCATGATTTTACAGGTTATAATATGTAAAAAGATTGCTAGCAGGTTTGGGGCTTGGGCTAAGGTTCCACGTTCGACTATAATCGACAATTTGGCTAGTAAAATGACTGCATCCGAAGTCGCCAAAAAATTTTCGGAATGGTCTGCGAAATGGAGCGGTCTCAGGCCTGGAATCCGGATGGTTATTGTCGGGTCAATTGAAATTGGGCTTGCTGCTTGCATATCTTATGCTTTCCCGGAGATATTCGATTTCTGGTTCAAGACCGGAATCGGGACACCTTTTGCCGCAACTAGCGTCATTGCATTGGCGAAGGGTGGAATTTTGCAGTCACTGATAAATAAAATTGCAGCCTTAAAGAAGTCCTTCAGAAGATTCGCTGTGGAGCATCCAAGGATATTTAGATTATATGCAGGGGTTAAATGGTCCACTGCAGAATATAATCTATTCCTTGAAAATATCGATAATATCATCGATATGGGAAAAGTTTCCCCAAGGAAATTTGCTCTATGGATTGAAGAGTGGAAAAATAAAGGATTTAGCATCAATGATTTATATACTGATATATCCATTCTTAAAGAAAATCGGGTCTCCGGGTTATCAAATCTTCTCGACAAATTTGGTGAAGCAATAATGAATCCAAAAAAAACAAACCCTGATGGTTTTCCTTGGGAAATAAGAACTTTCGCTCGAGGAAACTTAAATAACCAACCCTTATATAGAAAATTAAAGGAAATTAGCAAGGATCTCCCAGCTTATAATACGCAAATCGACGGAATTACACAATGGGATGATTTCGTTGAAATAAAAAGTGGAACACACCCCTCTGGATATTTTACCGAAAAAAAAGGTCCGGATAAATTAAGCCAATATCAAAGACAAACAAATGCACTTGGAGGTATCAATTCGGGCAAAAAAATATATCTATTTGTAAGAGACATTGAACAAAATTATCAGAATTGGTATAATATAGCAAAAGATTATTCGAATATCATATTAGGAAAGATACCTTGAGGAAATGTTATGTCAGGAACCCTTGTCCTAATGGTACCAATCCCGCTTAAAAATATAAAAAGAGCTATAAATGATCATGTCAAATTATTTGAATTATTTTCATTGAATGAAAAACTTTCAACAATGATAAAAATAAAAACTCTAAAGGAGGAAGAAATATCCACTTTAAAATCCAAATTCATAAATTTATTTAGAGAAAAAAATGTCATGTACTTGGACGAATTCCTTGATTTTCATGATTATTTACAATGTAGATATCATATTGGGTTATTTAATAATTATTTCTTCGAAGAATTATGGGGCGATTGGACATTTAAAAATGCATTATGGTACATAATGGATAAATTCCATGTTTATGATCTACCATATAAAATCTATGATATAAAGATTGATATTAAAGATAGAAGAAATTTTAGTATTTATTTCGTTCCGTATTCTGAAATTCAAAAACGAGGATATCATTATATTAATAAACATCTTGAAAAATGGAAATCAAAAAACCCAAAAGATCCCCTTATTCAACCTGTGCAGGAATTCTTTAATTCACTATGGGGAAGTGAATATGATTTATTTTATCAACTATCGTCTTAATTGGAGCTACAACTTCACCCGGGACGAATGGGGCAACTTCAACGAAACCTCCGACAACCTCCACAACTTCTGGGAGGGCGAGGACCTGGATCTGGATGGTGCCGTGGATACCGGGAGCTGGGGCGGGGGGTCGGGCCCCGGCGAGACAAATAGCTCCAAATGGGACACTGATTCCGACGAAATGCCTGACGGCTGGGAAGCATGGTACAGGATAAATCCACTCAGCAATTCTGGAGATGATGGCACCAACGGAACCTGCGATGACATGTATGACTACAGGGCTCCCTGGGACTTCACAAGCGGGGCTCCAGTCAATGAGTATGTTCCTAACCGGATTGAGTACATCGCGGGCTCCAATCCAAGAGTCAACGACACTGACGGGGACAAGGCGAAGGACGATGTGGAGCTCGGAGCCGTCATAATGAGAACTAATGTGAGCGAAGGGGGCTTCAAATACGAGGCCTATGATGCCAACCTTACCAACACGACTATCTGGTTCAAGGGCAAGAACTGGGAGACCGGAAAGCTCTACACCTATTCCTGCGAGCGGAACTGGACCGAGCCCCTCGTCAACGGCTCCAGGTGGGGCGGCATAGCCAACCACGTGTTTATTAAGTTCTTCGACGAATACTCGTTCGTGAGCCTGAACAGGAGCGCCAACGAAATCCTGGTGGCAAAAATGAGGCCCGTGGGGCAAGTGGTGATGTTCGAGGCCCACATCTACACCTTCACCTGCGCGTCCAGCCAGTCCACAAACCCCACGGACCGCCATCGGGAGGTCTATATCACCGAGCCCGCGAGTGCCAACTCCGACGGGACCCTCCTCGGGCGCCGTATAGACCTCGCCAACGGGATTATGGACGGGGAGGAGCCATCGGGGTACGAAGATGGCGATGACGATGGTCTCCGGGACAGCTGAGCGGCCCCCGGCATAGTCCCCGCATGAACCATTGACAATCCCCGGACTCCTCATTTTCTCAGTGGGGCCGGTGGGCGCGCGCGGTACGTTTCCTCCCCCCATCGTCCCCGTCCTCCTCCCAATACTCCCTCCAATCCCGCGCCCTTCCATTTATTCCTTTAGGTACGAATGGTACCTACCACGCCACCAATATATACCTCCGGCGCCAGAGGGATATCCGGTGGTGCCGGATGGCCGTGAGGAAGTGGAGAAGGAGCGATGGAGGAGCGATCGAGGGGCTGCCGCTGTACCTGCTGATCATCGTGATCATCACGGCGGTCAGCATAGGGATTGTGTTTGGAATGCTGAGCCTGGCGAAGCCGCCGCAGGCGCTGGGGTCGGTCAGCGTCTCGCCGCAGCTCGTTGTCGTGAGTGACAAGGACGGGGACGGAATCTGGGCCAATGAGAGCGTGGCCATCACCGTAACCGTGACTGACAGCTCGGGCAACAGGCTGGCGGGAGCGGTTGTAACTCTCCAGGGGAACAACATAAAAACCCGGGAGGGCTCAAAACCCTACGCCACCACGGACGCGAATGGCGAGGCGAAGTTCACCGGGCTCAGGTGCTCGGTGGTCGGGAGCGGTGCGGGGCCGATAATCGTCACAATTGAGAAGCCGGGCTACGGGAAGAAGGTTCTGGATATCCCCGTGGTTCAGTCCTGAGGCCTCGACCGCCGGCCGGGCGCGTGGGGAGGGGCCCTCTCTCCGCCCGCCTGGGCGTCGCCCACCGGCCACAGGCGCGAACCCGATGTCAACTCTGAGCGGGCAGAGGAGCAAAAAGACTGGGGAGCGGTGGTAACCTGACGGAACATCGAAAATGGAGGGGGGATGGCCAAGGTGTCATCGAGATGCCCCTGAAGCTGATGGTATCGGTCATAATAATGGCCGTGGTCGCCTCGTCCGGCTTCGGGGCGCTCTCGAGCTACTCGAGGAGCGCGGTCGAGAGTGGCCTGCGAAATCAGGCCGAGGCCCTGGCTTCCGCCGCCCTAAGACTAGACTCGATGGGCCTGAACAGCAGCCGTGTGCTCGAGCTGAGGATAGAGGGGGTTGCGCTGGCCCACGTCGAGTACTTTAAAATAGGATACCCGCTCTCGAAGCCCCTCCATCCATACTCCTCGATGGTGCGCTTCAAGGGCTCCGGGACGGACGAGGGGCATGTGTATGTGAAGGACTCGGGCGGCAGGCCGCTGCCCCTCTGCTCAGGCCAAGGCAAAGGAGTCGAGGTCGGCGAGGGAACCCACAGGCTGCTGCTGACGAGGGCCTACGATGCACGGCTGGATCTGGTCTATATTCAGGTCGGGGTGATGGTGTGACGGACGAGATTCCGGGGAGGACCGCGCATTGCGCCTGGGCGGAGAGGGAGGGGGGTAGCGGCCGATTTAACGGGTTTTCCCCGGAGCGACTCGCGGGGAAGGGAAGCGGGGAAGATGCCGCCGTGCCGCACACTACAGCGCGTGGCGTCAGGACCCTGAGCACGCCCGTGGAGAAAGAGAGTGTCTGGAGTGGCTCCCTGACGCCCTGAGCGAGCAGATGGACGGAGGGGGAAGGCGTGATAGAAGCGGTAACATCAAAGGTCGTGGGCGGAATCGCGGTCCTCGCCCTGCTTGGCTCGGTTCTGGGCTTTTTCGCGGTGCAGAACGGCGCGCTGGAGGAGGCCCGCTTCAGGGAGATGTGCGATAGCCTCGCCCGGGCCATAGATTCCTCCTCGTCCGTCAACGCCCGGTTTCTACTGAATTTCACATTCAACGACAGCTGCCCGGGGAAGAGGCTCGAGCCCCTCTTCAGGGGCAGGGCATATGATATCGAGATATACACGGGAGCCGTTTTCATGCGTCAGGAGGGCCTCGTCGCGTCCAGCTCTTTGATTACCTCTGTCCACCCGTGGGACCCGGCGCTCCTCGGCGCGACGAGCCTCGTCTCCGGCAATTCTCTCTCCCTTCTCGACGCTCAGAATCCCTGCCTGAAGACACAGAGCGGGAGGGGCTTTGTTCTGGAGAGGGTGCCCATTGGGGTCGGGGGAGAGTGCTCCTACATGACCTTCCTACATACCTAAGAGTTTCTGCGAAAGCTTTTAACCGTCGAAGCCGTTGCTCGCCCCATGCGCTTCCACCTTGAAGGGAAGCTGGCGTTCAGCGGCGATATAGCGAGGGCACGGGACGCAATGGGCCCCATCATCGAAGAAGCGAACCGCACGATTCTTGTGAGGGGCGCGCCGGCGGGGAAGGGGGCGAGGGTCAGCGCATGGGAAATCAGCGGCGACGTGCTGCGTGTGACGATTGACTCAGATGAATACGTCCGGGCCCACGACGCGCTCGTGCGCCTCGGGAAAGCGCTGGGCCAGAGGCTCGGAAGGGAGCTCAGGGTGGGTCTGAGAGGGCTCGGCGCCGACAGGTACGACATTGAGCTCGAGCTGGATGCGGAACCCCTCCAGCCCATCAGGGTCCCTTTCGTCGAGAGCCTACGCATCGAGGGGGAGAGGTGCTCCCTCTCGTTCAAAGCGCTGGACGAGAGGTTCCTCACGGAAAAGTACGTCGACCGCATCATCGCCCTGATTCGGGACAAGGTCAGGGCCCAGCGATATGCCGGCAAGTCCGAGCACTGGGAACTCATTTGGGAGAGCCCCAAGCGCCCGCCGCTCTTCAAAGAGGACCCGACCGCGGCGCTCGAGAGAGCGGGGTGGATTCGCCGGGGAGCGAGCCGCGGCCAGTGGATACACGGCCCCGAGATGACGCGCCTCTTCAGAACCTTCGAAAAGCTCGTGGAGAGGGAGCTGCTCGAGCCCCTAGGGTTTCAGGAGATGATTTTCCCGAAGCTCGAGCCATTCTCGGTGTGGGAGCGCTCGGGCCACGCCAGGGGAATCTACCCCGAGGTCTACTACGTCTGCCCGCCCAAGAGCCGGGACCCCGCGCTCTGGGAGGAGGTCATAGACCTCTACCGAATCACCAACGAGGTGCCCGTGGAGAAGATAAGGGAGAGGCTCGGCCCCCCCATCGGTGGAATGACCTATGCCCAGTGCCCGGCGCTTTGGACCTTCTTTCAGGGCAGGACGCTCCCGAACGATCGCGTCCCGATTCTCCTCTTCGACAGGTCGGGCACATCCCACAGATACGAGAGCGGCGGCCTCCACGGCATCGAGCGCGTCGACGAGTTCCACAGAATCGAGCTCGTCTGGATCGGCACGAGGGAGCAGACAGTCGGAATCTCGCGGGCGCTGGGCGAGCGCTACAAAAGCATCTTTGAAAACGTGATGGAGCTCGAGTGGAGGATGGCCCGGGTCACCCCCTGGTTCATGGCCCAGGAGGGTCTGGTCGGGAAGTCAGAGCAGAGCGAGGTCGGGACCATCGACTACGAGGGCCGGCTGCCATATCGCGAGGGCACGGGGGACGAGTGGCTCGAGTTCCAGAACGTCAGCGTCAACGGCGACAAGTACCCTAAGGGCTTCACCGTCAAGCTCCAAAGCGGCGAGCCTCTCTGGAGCGGCTGCTCGGGCATCGGGCTCGAGAGGTGGAGCGCGGTCTTTTTGGCCCAGAAGGGGCTCGAGCCGGCAGCGTGGCCGCGAAAAGTCAGGGAGCTCTACGGAGAGATGCCAAGGGGAATTCGATTCCTCTGAGCTTCCGGGCTTCAGAGTTTGTGCTCCAGAACCTCCAGGCCGTCGTTAAAGCTCAGAACCGCGCGGGACGGGAGGCTCTCCCAAGTCCACCCCTCGACCTTCAGGGGCTCCGAGCATCCGATGAGGGCCCTCGGAGTCTTGCATATGTGTAGCTCGTTCCAGGACTCCTCCCTCTCGACGAAGCGGGCGAGGTGTATCCACCGGCCGTCGCTGAGTGCGAAATTCAGAGCGTCGAACGAGTAGCCCCGAGCGAGCTCGCGCAGCGTTGCCGCAACCGCATATGCGGCGTCCTCGGGGCTGCCGGTCGGCGGGGGCATGCGCCCAAGAATGTGCCTGAACACTCTTTGGGAGTCCATCTCCTTTTCGGGGGAGGGGGCGAAGGGCCTTCCTCCCTCCCGCGATGCGCCTATGCGCCCGTCGAACGCGAACACCCACGAGTTCCCCTCGCGGTCAATGCCGACGAAGGGCGCAACCCTCTCCCTCGCCAATGGCCCGGAGGCGAGCTCCTTCGATGGGGCCCTCCAGAGGTGGGCCACCAGCAGCTTGACCTCCGGGTTGCTACCGGTCATGTGGGTGAGCTCGTCGTACCTCACGCTCGAGAAAGCGTCCCCGAGCTCCCTCACCATTCTGAGCGCCCCGCCGGGGAAGTACGCGGCGCCCCACCCCGTCCTGTGGCCGCCCGGCTCGCCCGGGCGCTCCCTCCCCTCTCGCGAGAGTCTCTTGAAGGAGGCCATCGCCTGATGGGGTATTATGCCTCGGGTTGCGATGCAGAGGAGGCGGCACATGCGCGGCTCTCCCTCTTCCTTAGCCGAATGTCTTTTTTATTATCTCCTGCAGATTCTTTTTGGCCAGAACGCCCATCGTCCTCTCAGCAAGCTCACCCTTTCTGAAAAACAAGAGAGTAGGGATGGCCATTATTCTGAACCTCGCGGCTGTGCCCTCGTTCTCGTCCGTGTTGAGCTTTGCAAAAACCACTCTTCCCTTCATCTCCGCTGCCAGCTCATCTATCGTCGGGGACATGAGTTGGCATGGACCGCACCAGGGGGCCCAGCAATCCACAACAACCGATGGGAACATCGCCGTCAGCTTGTCGAGCTCGTCGTCGGTGATCTCCACCGGGGCCTCAGGATATTTGCCCTCCTTCAGGTCCCTGAACCTAACAGCTCCATCCGACATTCTATCATCCATCCATCGCGGACCGTGGCATGTCGTTCACAATATATCAATATATTGTATGAACCAGCTCCTCTCCCGCATCGGAGCTGCCAAGCCCGCTGCCCCCCGGGAGAATTCCGCGAGAGGGGCCGCAAAACCATTTAAATCGGTTCCCGTATCGGGGAGGGGGAAGTGCGGGCTTTGGTAAGGACGGCGGAGAGGGATTACAGACCGCCCGAGCTCGAGAGGGCCGTCAGAGCGATGTGGGAGGCTGAGGGGACCTACAGGGCGGTTCGCGCCCGCGGCGAGAGAGGGGAGAGGTTCTTCTTCAACGACGGTCCGCCCTACACCACAGGCTCGATTCACCTAGGCACCGCCTGGAACAAGACCTTGAAGGATCTAGTGGTACGCTACCTGCGCATGAATGGCTACAACGTCCGCGATCAGCCAGGCTTCGACATGCACGGCCTCCCCATCGAGGTGAAGGTCGAGAGGGCCCTCGGAATTAGAAACAAGAGGGAAATCGAGGAACTCGGAATCGATGCCTTCGTCAGCAAGTGCAGGCAGTTCGCCCTCGAGAATCTAGCGAAAATGACGGAACAGTTCAGGGCTCTAGGCGTCTGGCTCGACTGGGAGAGGCCCTATATGACGATTACAAATGATTACATCGAGGCCGCCTGGTGGACCCTGAGCCGGGCGGAGGAGAGGGGTCTCCTTACTAGACTTGAGCGGGTGGTCACGTGGTGCCCCCGCTGCCAGACCGCCCTTGCCGAGGCCGAGGTCGAGTACTGGGACGAGGAGGACCCCTCGATTTACGTTAAGTTCAGGGCCGCCAAAGCGGACGAGTTCTTCCTGATATGGACCACGACGCCCTGGACCCTCCCCGCGGACCTCGCGGTCACCCTCCACCCAGACCTGACCTACGTGCGCGCAAGGGCGGTGAGGGGGGCGGAGGCGGAGACGCTGATATTCGTCAGGGACCGCATCGAGGACATAAAGACTGTTGGCGGCTACGATTCAATCGAGGTGCTGGAGGAGTTGCGCGGCTCGGAGCTGGAGGGCAGAAAATACGTCCATCCCCTCGTCGAGGAGGTTCCTTGGCAGAGGGAAAGGACCGAGTACTGGGCCCACAGAATTCTCGTTGACCCGGACATGGTCACGGCGGAGAATACGGGCTGCGTCCACACCGCGCCCGGCCACGGGCCCGCAGACTTCGAGGTGGGGAAGAGGTACGAGCTCCCGCCCTTCTGCCCCGTGGACGGCAGCGGCCGCTTCACGGCCGAGGCTGGGAAATACGCAGGTATGGAGCTGAGGGCCGCGAATGGAGTGATTCTCGAGGACCTCAGAAGGAAGGGTCTGCTGCTCCACTCAGGCACGATATCGCACCGCTACGGGCACTGCTGGCGCTGCGAGACACCGATAATATACATCGCAACCCCCCAGTGGTTCCTGAGAGTCACCGAGCTCAGGGAGCGAATGCTATCCGAGGTCGCTCGCGTTAGGTGGTATCCAGCATGGGCTGGCTCATCACGCCAGCGGGACTGGGTCGAGGGCGCCAGGGACTGGTGCATATCGAGGCAGAGGTACTGGGGCATCCCGCTACCTATTTGGGAGTGCAGCTGCGGGAGGAGAAGGGTCGTCGGCAGGGTCCGTGAGCTCGCTGAGGGAAAGGGCTACGTGGAGGGCATGGACCTCCACAGGCCCTGGATAGACAGGGTAGTTTTCAAATGCCCATCCTGCGGCGGCGAGATGAGGAGGGTGCCGGACGTGATGGACGTCTGGCTCGACTCCGGCGTCTGCTCATGGGCTCAGCTCGGCTACCCCGGACGCGAGGAAGAGTTCAGGAATTGGTGGCCCCCGAGATGGATAACCGAGGCCCACGATCAGACGAGGGGCTGGTTCTACTCGCAGCTCGGCGCAGGCGTTATCGCGTTCGACAGGGCGCCCTACGACTCGGTTCTCATGCACGGCTGGTCTCTGGACCCCCAGGGGAGGCCGATGTCGAAGAGCCTCGGAAATGTCGTCGAGCCGCACGAGGTCACGGAGAAATATGGCGCGGACGCTCTGAGGCTGTATTTCGTCAGCGCCAACGCCCCCTGGGAGGACATGCCCTTCTCAATGGAGAATGTGCGCAGCGCCTACAAGACCCTCAATATCCTCTGGAACTCCCACGTCTTCGCCACGACCTATATGGCGCTGGACCACTTCGTCCCACCGGAGAGCCTCTTTGAGGAGCTGAAGAGGTCCGGGCGACCCGAGGACCTCTGGCTGATCTCGAGAACTCAGACGCTGATAGAGAGAGTGACCACGGCGATGGAGAGCTACATGCTCCACCAAGCCTCCCGCGCCATTGAGGAGTTCATATTGGAGGACCTCTCGAGGTGGTACATCAAGCTCGTCCGCGACCGCGTCTGGGTGGAGGGCGAGAGCCAAGACAAATCCGCCGTCTACTGCGCCCTGTACGAAGCCCTGATGACAGTGGCGAAGCTCCTTGCCCCCGTCGCCCCGCACATCACGGAGAGAATCTATCGGGACCTAGGGGGCCGGCATCAGAGCGTGCATATGGAGGACTGGCCATCTACAATGGCCGTCCTCAAGGACCCGGAGCTCGAGCGGGACATGGCCATCGCTAGGGAGGTCGTAGAGGCCGCGCTGCAGGCCCGAAACAAAGCCGGCGTGAAGCTCAGGTGGCCCCTTCCCAGAATCGTCATATCCAGCCGCTCCCAGAGCTTGCTGAATGCGGTCAGAAGACTCGCCGAAATCATCAGGGAGCAGACCAATTGCCGGGAGCTGGAGGTGGTCGAGGGCGAGTGGAGCAGGAGGGTTCCTGTTCCCAAGCCGGAGATGAGGGCGCTCGGCCCCGCATTCGGTAGAAGGGCCAACGATGTTGCGAGGGCCGTCAGAGAAGTCTGGAGTACGGAAATCGCCGCAGAACTCCTCGCGGGGAGGAGCGCACGAATTCCGACCCCAGAGGGCACGGTCGAGGTCACGCCGGCGATGGTCGGAATCTCGTTCGAGCTCCCGGAGGGGTGCGTGGAGGCCCAAGTTGGGGACGGCGTTGTCTACCTTGACACGAGAGTCACGGACGAGCTCAGAGCCGAGGGCTTAGCGAGGGACATCGTCCGCCGAATTCAGGAGATGAGGAAGGCCGGGGGACTCAGGGTCGAGGACAGAATCGAGGCCAGAGCCACGCTGAGCC
This sequence comes from Thermoplasmata archaeon, assembly GCA_038851035.1. NCBI lineage: Archaea > Methanobacteriati > Thermoplasmatota > Thermoplasmata > Thermoplasmata archaeon. The sequence goes on along the minus strand of JAWCLH010000001.1, from coordinate 32,820 downwards.
AGGCATCGGTCGAGATGGTCTCCAGGCATAGAGAGTTCATTATGAGGGAGACGAGGGCCGTGGAGCTGGAGCTCCGCCCCGCCCCCGAAGGGGCCGGCGCCACGGGGGCCGCTTGGGGCGGGGAAGCCATTGCGCGAGAATGGGAGCTCGAGGGCGAGAGGGTGGTTCTGGAGATAAGAAAGCTCCCATGAGGGGCTGGACTACGGCCGGGCCTAATTCTCCGTGGTTGGAACCCTCTCCCCGCCCCCGGCCGGGGCGCTCTTCTCCGCACCCTCGGGACTCCCGCCCGGGGCCTCCGGGCTCCCGCCCTCTTTTTGAGGCGAGGGAGCGCTCGTGCCCTCGCCCGCGGGCCTCGCAGGCCCGGCCTCCGGAGCGGCAGCCGCCTCGGCGGGCTTGATGTACTCCTCGACAAAGCGGACGGTGGTTATTCCGGCGTACTCGCGTAGGTCCCTGACCACCGCGAGTTTTGCGAGGGCCCAGCGCGGGTCGAACTTGCATTTCTCCTTCACGGTTATGGTCGCCTCGGTCCCGCTGACCTGAATTCTGAACCCATCGGACCGGTCGTAGTCCAGCTCCAGAATCGCCGCGATCTTCTCTTCGACCGTCTCCAGCTTCTGGCGGATTGTGTATCTGTATTTCACAGTCTTTCCAGCGAGCTCGTGGTTGTAGTCGACCCTGACCCTCCCACCCCGGACGGAGACAATCGTGCCCTTCCGGTTGTTCAGCACAATTTTCTCGCCCGGAACGAGCTCCCTCTCGCCCTTCCTGAACTCCGGTAGGCGCATCACCTCGGCCAGCGAGTGCACCTCGAGCTTCCTGCCGTCCCTCTCGCCGAAGGCCTCCGCCGGCGGAATCACCACCTCGACCTCCTTCCCAACCTCGGCGGTGAGGAGTGAGGCCTCAAGGCCCTTCACCAGCCTCTCCCCTCCGATGATCACGGGAACGGGCCCGTAGGAGGCGTCCTCCTTGAAGATTCCCTTCTCCCTCGCCAGCGCCTCGTTCGTGGTGTCGAAGAGCTCGCTCTCCTCGGGCTTGGCGCCGACCGTCCAGCCGTCGTAGTCTAGGCGCACTATGTCCCCCTTGTTCATCATCTCACGGATTTGCGGATTGAGCCCCTCTTATATATCCTTTGTCCTGGGCCCATCGCAAACTTTTACTTTATTGCCGTCAATACCAAACCCGTGAAAATATGATGCGCGGAGAGAAATGGCCCCGGATTGCTCTCGCTCTGATGATCGCGGCCCTCGCCCTCTTCTGGGCTCCCGGCGCCCTGCCCCAGGTTCCTCTGAAGACAGCCAGATACACCGTCGAGCTCGATCACAACGCCACCTGCCTCTCCATCTCCCGCGACGGGGGCATCGTGGCCGTGGGTGCAAAGGAGGGTGCGGTCCTGGTCTACCGGCCCGGGGGCCAGCTGCGCACGGTGGAGACCTCAGGCGCCGTGGAATTCGTTGCCCTGACCCGTGATGGCTCGACGGTGGTCGTCGCCGAGGCGGGCTTCACCATCGGCCTCCTGAACACCTCCTCCCTAACCATCATAGAGCGGAGGCACCCGGCCGAGCCCTTACCGGCGGAGCCGATGCAGCTCGCGCTGGCCGAGTCGAGCGAGGCGGTATTCTACTCCGTCGGGCCCAAGGTCATCGCCCTCGACCCGAACATCGAGTTCTGGAACCACACCTACGAGGACGAGGTCACGGCACTCTCGTGCTCCGCAAATGGCTCTCGCCTCGCCGTCGGCACTCGAAGCGGGGTCATCTGGTACGAGGATATCGAGCACTCCATCTCCCTGAACTTTACCGAGGCTGGCTATAGGGTGGATAAGGTGCAGATGTCCGAGAGCGGGGAGCTAGTGGCCGCTCTGCTAAGGCCCGTCGACGGAACCGGAAAGAACTATGTCAAGTTCCTAGACAATGAGATGGGCATTGTCTGGTACTACGAGACCGATGGTGCCGTCTCCTCTATTAGGATGACAGGGGACGGGAGCTGGGTCGCAGTCTCCGAGGAGTTGGAGAGCGACCTCTGGGAGCTCACCCTCTTCGAGGGCTGGTTCGGGGAAGGGGAGCCGATTTTCAGGCTCCCGCTCGGCGGCGAGCCGCCCGTGGCGGCATTCTCGGGCGAGGAGGAGACGTGCCTGCTCATCGGGAGCTCCGAGGGTCAGGTCTTCCTGTTCAACGACACGAACAGCTCCGAACCGCTCTGGATGTGGGTCGGTCCCTCGGGCCATCCGGTAACCGCCGTGGGAATCTCCGAGGACGGGAGGGTTTGCGCGGTGGTAACGGGCATAGAGAACAGGCTCTATATCATCCCTAACGAGCCCGGCGGCGTGGGTCTGCCCCTGAGGATATCAAGGGTGTTCCTCGAGCCTGAGACCATCGAGGCTGGCGGCTTCACCACCATCGGCGTGGACGTCAGGCTCCCCGACAACACCTCGGCCCCTTTCGCGCGCGTCGAGGCCTCGCTCTCTGGTGAACCATCAGAGGTCGGGAGGCTCCTGCTCAACCAGACCCTCACCTCCGTGGAGGGGGGTGCCTTCTTGCTCTACCAAGCGCCCGGAGGGACCGACGAGAGGGTCGTGAATATCACCATCACCGCCGAGCTCTATGGGTACCTTCCAGCCAAATGGCACCTCCAGCTCTCGATCATCCCCGGTTTGCCAAAGATAGTGGATGAGCACCTCGAGATTCATTACAGCTTCGAGGGCGTGGGGAACCTCAGCTACGAAATCGTGGACCGGGACGACCCCGACTTCGCCTATGTAAAGGAGGAATTCAAGGATTACAAAGGCGATGTGAGGGTGCTGGACAGGTTCGTCCAGATCGAGGCCGAGCCGGGGATGGACCTGAAGTGGTTACACGTTTCCTTGAGCTACGAGAACCTCACCCTTCCCGAGGGTGTCAGGGAGAGCGACCTCAGGCTCTTCTACTGGGACGAGGCCGGGAAAAGATGGCTCCCAGTGGAAAGGTCGGGCGTGGACACCGCCAGAAAGGTCATCTGGGGCAATGTGACGCACCTGACCACATTCTCCGGCGGGGCGAGGGTCGCGGGCCCCGGAAGCCAGTGGGGCCTCCTTACGAGCCCCCTCTTCATCGCCGCGATGCTGGTCATCATCGTCGGCGTGCCTATAGGGACGATTCTGATTCGGCGCAGGTCGCAGGTAAAGAAGGAGCCCCAGATGCTCCCGCAGGGTCAGGTGCCCCAGATGCTCCAGCCCCAGGGGACCGCGGCCGCAATTCCCGGCATGCAGCCGCCGGCCACCCCTCCTCCCCAGCCCGCGGGCCCGCCACCTCCGCCCGAGGCGGGGACTCCGCCGCCTCCACCACCGCCACCGCAACCCTCCCATCCCCCATCATCGCCTCCTCAGTTTCCTCCACAACCTCCTCCACAACCCCCGCCATCCTAAGAGCCCTTCCCATGATTCCAGCCCGGGCTCGCCGCGGGAGCATATTCAATAGCCTCATTCAAATGGCCAGACCCCTCGGCGACCCCCACTGTCTTGGCCCCGGAACAGCCTAATATACCCCCCACCCTCTACTATGCCCGATGAGGGTCCGCCCAGTCCATGGCGAGAGGGCGCTAGAGCTCGAGTACGGCGGCTCGAGGCACGTTGTCATCGCGGACCTACACATCGGCATAGAGGACGAGCTCGCCTCAAAGGGCGTCCGCATCCCTGACCAGACGGGCAGGGCACTCGAGAGAGCCCTGGCTCTCGTCGAGAGACTGGGGCCGGCCTCCGTCATCCTTCTGGGCGACGTGAGACACCGAATTCCCCTCGCGAGGAATCGCGAGGCCCGGAGGGTCAGGCATTTTCTTGAGTGCCTCGCTCGCAGGGTCCCAGTAACTCTCGTCCTTGGGAACCACGACGCCGGGCTGCGCTCGATCGCTCCTCCGGAGGTCGAGTTCGCCCGAGCCCTCATGCTCGGCTCATCAGACTCCCGAATGGGGGCTCCAGCCGCGAGTTCGGGGAGAGTGCGCAGAGAGAGGGCGGCGTCTCCGGGACTGCGTCCTGTGCCCGCTCCGCGCGTTGCGCTGGCGGGAGGGAGGACGGCCTCCTCAATCATCGACTTGGGGTCGAGGCCGCGCTACCGACAGGGTAAGACCACCCAAACCCTCGTCGGCCTCTTCCACGGCCATGCGCGGCCGCCGCCGGAGTTCGGGGCGTGCGGAACCTTCGTCGTCGCGCACACGCACCCCTCGCTCCTGCTCACCGACGAGAGCGGCCGGACAGTCACGGAGCCCTGCTGGCTCAGAGCCCCCCCAACCCCCGAGGGAAGGAAAAGGTACCCCATGCTCTCGAAGGTGATCGTCATGCCGGCCTTCAGCGACCTGCGCTCCGGCGTTGCTGTGAACGCGCCCGGGGCGCGCCTCCTCGGACCCCTCTTTCGGGCGGCGCTCGTTGACGTCGCGCGGGCCCGTGCAAACCTCATAGACGGGACCTATCTTGGCACGGTCGCCGACCTCCTCGAGCGCAGCGGAGCGGCCGCCGTGGAGGGAACGGGGGTGGCAGATTGAGCGTCTTCGGGCTCCTCACCGAGCCGCTCAGGCAGCTGCTAGATGCGAGCGGTCTTAAAGAGCCGACGGAGCCGCAGGAGCTCGGAATTCCGGCGATTCTCTTGGGAGAGAACGTCCTGCTCCTCGCGCCCACGGGCCTTGGCAAGACCGAGGCCGCGGTTCTGCCGGTTCTGGACCGCATCGTGCGCGAGAGACCACCTCCGCCAAGCCTCATCTACATCACGCCCCTGAGGGCCCTGAACCGGGACCTGCTAAGGAGGCTAGGGGACTGGGGGAGGGCGCTTGGCGTGAGCATTGGCGTCAGGCACGGCGACACGCCGCAGAGGGAGAGGGCGGAGCAGGTGAGGAGGCCCCCGGACATATTCATTACGACGCCCGAGACGCTCCAGATAATGCTCGGTGCGCCCAGAATTCGCGCGCTCCTGAAGAACGTGAGATGGGTAGTTGTAGACGAGATTCACGAGCTCGCGGGCGACGAGAGGGGTTGGCAGCTCGCGGTCGGGCTCGAGAGGCTGGTCAGGCTCGCGGGGAGGGAGGTGCAGAGGATAGGCCTCTCCGCGACCGTCGGGAACGCGGAGCAGGTCGCGGAATTCCTTGCTGGAGTGGATAGGAGGGCAAAGGTTCTCAGGGTGCCGGTTGGGAAGAGCATGGAAATCACTGTCGAGTGCCCCCCAGTGACCGAGGAGGATTCGAGGGAGGCCGAGCGCCTCCGGTGCGACGGCAGAACGCTCGCGACCCTCAGGCGATGCAGCTCACTCATTGAAGGTGGGAGCGGGGTGCTCCTCTTCACCAACACGCGCGACAGTGCCGAGGTGCTTGCATCGCGCCTCCGCCTCTGGAGGCCGGAGCTCCCCCTCGGCGTCCACCATGGCTCTCTGTACAGGGACGTTAGGGTCCAGATGGAGGAGGAGTTCAAGGCGGGGGGCCTCAGGGCCCTGATATGCACATCGTCGCTCGAGCTGGGCATAGACATCGGCGGCGTCGAGCTCACGCTCCAGTACGGCTCGCCGAGGCAGGCCACCAGGCTCGTCCAGAGGGTCGGGAGGTCGGGCCACCGTAAGGGACTCGTTTCCAGAGGAGTCGTCCTTGCCCAAGACGCCGACGATATCGCAGAGTCGGCGGTGCTAGCGAGGAGGGCGATCGCGGAGGAGGTCGAGCCGGTCAGGATGAGGCCCGTTCCCCTGGGCGTCCTCGCGAACCAGCTCGTCGCCCTAGCGATGGGTTGCAGGGAGGTATCGACCGACGAGGCCTATGATACCCTCAGGCGCTCCCACCCGTTCCGCGTGCTCGATAGAGAAACATTCGACAGGGTTCTCGAACAGCTCGTCTCTCTCGGTGTTCTCTGGAGCGACGGACTCAGGGGGGAGGGGGGCGAGAAAGGCGTCGGCGAGAAGAATGGAGAGGAGGGGTGTAGGGGGGGTCATGGGGGAGCGGGCGAGCGGGCCCCGCCGCGCTCGCCGGAGAGATACGGCAGCAGGAGGGGCACGATTAAATTCTTCTACGAGAACCTGTCCATGATTCCTGACGAGAAAACCTACAGCGTCATTGACATCACCACCCGCAGGGCGATCGGAACTCTGGACGAGTTTTTTGTGCTCACCTACGGCGAGGTCGGTGTGAGGTTCGTGATGAGGGGCTCGTCTTGGCGGATTGTCGAGCTCGGCGAGGACCGGGTTCTCGTCGAGCCCTCTCCAGAGCTGGGGGCGATTCCGGGCTGGCTGGGCGAGGAGATACCGGTTCCCTTCGAGGTCGCGCAGGAAGTCGGGAGGCTACGGGCGCGCATCGCGGAGATGCTGGAGGCTGGGGGGGGCCGGACCACGACCGGCGCGTCGACGGCGCGGGAGCCGGCGCCGGAGGGCCGTGAGGACCCCAGTGCAGATGGAAAGGAAGGAGGGCCGGCGCGAGCCGGCCCCAAATGCCCGATACCGCACGGCTATCCCATGAACGAGGACGCGTGGAGGGAGCTCGTGGAGTTCGTCACCCGGCAGAGAGAGCGGGGCCTCCCCGTCCCGACGGACAGGCTGGTCACTGTCGAAGCCCATCGCGCTGGAAGGCTGATTGTCGTCAATGCGTGCTTCGGCACGCGCGTCAACGACACTCTCGCCCGGCTCCTCTCGGCGCTCCTATCGACGAGGCTCGGCGCGGAGATTGGAATTCAGACGGACCCCTACAGAATCGCTCTCGAGCTGCCGGCGCCCGTGAGGCCTGAGACAGTCGTAGAGCAGCTGAGGAGGCTGGGCCCCGGCGACGCAGAGAGAATTCTGAAGCTGGCGGTCGGCGGCTCGTCCCTGCTAAGGCGCGAGCTCCTGCACACCGCGCGCAGGTTCGGGGCGGTGGAGAAGGGCGCCGACCTCCAGGAAATAAGGTTCGACCGAGTAATGAAGCTCTTCAAAGGAACACCTCTCTACGAGGAAGCCGTCGAGAAGACCCTCTTCGAGAGAATGGACATCGAGGGCATGGAGAGGGTTCTCGAGAGAATAAGAAACGGTGACATCGAGCTCCTCACATCCCCCCCCTCGCCTATCGGGGAGGCCGGGGTGCGGCAGAGATGGGAGACAATGGCCGCGGGGAGGGTAGAGAGGCCAATTCTCCTCGCCTTCAAGACCCGGCTGGAGAGGGCCTCGCTCCGCCTCGTCTGCCTCGCCTGCGGCGGGACGCACAGAGGGGTGATAAAAGAACTCCCTCCAAAGATACAGTGCCCCTACTGCTCCGGACAAATGGTTGCGGCGGTTCCTTTGTGGGAGACCGGGAGCGTTGAGCTCGTCGAGAGGGTGGCGCGATTGAGGAGGGGTGCGGGCCCGGAGGGGAAAAAGCAAGGTGGCCGCGCCGGGCGCGATGGAAAGCGCCCTGCGATGGCGGGGGGCGCGGGTCGGCGGGCCACTGAAATATCCATGAGCGAGGAGGAGAAAAAGACCCTCATGAGGCTGAGGAAGTGCGCAAGCCTTGTGCTGGCCCACGGAAAAAGGGCGCTGCTGGCGCTGGCTGCTCGCGGCGTCGGCGTTGACACCGCCGCTCGCATCCTTGCATTCCAGCACGAGACCGAGGAGGAGTTCCTGAGGGCCCTCCTCGCCGCAGAGGTCCAGTACGCAAGAAACAGGCGGTTCTGGTGACTCCTCCGCACTCCTACGGCCATTCCGGGGAGCTCAGCCCCTCCGTCTCACCCTGCGGATAATGTCCCGGACCCTTATCTTCTTCCATTTTATAATCACGGCCGCGGCCACAGCGAGCCCGACTCCGGCGTACAGCATCGCTTCATAGGCCATCATCGAGCTGATCGCAGCCGGGTGGCCCGAGGCGCCGAAGGGGTTGTGGCCGCCCACACTGGTCCCGGCCCTCAGGGGTACGGGCTCGTCCCAGCCGTTTATGGGACTCCACACCCTCAGGCGAGGGTCGCCGTAGAAAACCACGTTCTCGAATATGTCCCACCACCACTGGCCCGTGAGGTACTCGATTCCGACGTGCTTGATGCCCTCTGCGTAACACTCGCCGATGGTATATCCGAGGGCGATGCCCCGGGCGAAGGTCGCCATTGCGAATGACGCGTACCATGAGGTGAGCCAGGGGTCGATGACCTGGAAAACGGAGCCGTGCCTGACCATTGTCAGGTGCATGTAGGTGTTGGCGATGAGGCAGGAGCCGCCGTTGAAGCCCATCGAGTGGACGTTCTCCAGAGCCCTGTCGAAGTCTAGCCCGCCGTAGGCCACCGTCTGGGGCTCCTGGTTGATGATGGCAATGACCACACCGTCCTTGTCGTAGTCGGAGACGGACCTGTGCATCGCGTCCATGCCCGTGAAGTGGTTCATCGTGTAGGTGTCTGGCTCTCTCGTGCACCCGCTGACCTCGTAGCCCCTCCAGGGGTTCTTCTCTCTGTGGTTGGCCTTCGTGCTCCAGAAGCCCACGACGCCGTCGTCCCTGTTGCCCCCGTGCATCACCTCAAGCCACATGATTGTTCCCTTATTCAGATTGCTCATCGTGTCGTCGAAATTGGTCGAGTAGACCGATTCATAGCCCGCCTTCTCGATGTAGAAGGGGACGACCTCCGAAGTGGTGATGTCGGGCCAGTACCTGCCCGGCTGGCCGTACTTGGCGTTGACTCCGTCGTCTATCTCGTTGTCCGAGGGAGAGAAGAAAGGAGTTATGCCCGTGGCGGTTACGTATTTGCACCTCCAGTACTTGCTCGCGCGCTCGTTGAACCTGTGCTGGTAGGAGACCCACGTCTGGACGACTGGGTAGGTGGCGTGGACTGGAATTCCCTCGATGGTGGCCAGGCCCGCAACCTCCGGCCCCGGGTCGACCATGGACTCCGTGCCGGTTATCATGTCCACGCCCTCCGGACTCGTGGCGGGATTGGCGAAAATCACCGCATTATAGAGAACCGACCGGGACACCCAGTAGGACGCGTCCACGGGCGAGCCCATGATTCTGCCGGAGTTCGAGGCGCCGACGAGCGCCCTGTCCCACGGGGTCCCGATGTCGAATTGGTCGGCCACGGTCACGATGTTCTCCTTGCCCTCCCTGTCTATCCCTATCTGCTCGAGAAAGTCGTAGATGCTGTGCCCTGTGAGCACCATGCATCCCACGGATGGCGGGCTGCGCCCTGCGTAGGCCTTCCTCCAGAATTCGTTGTACCAGGCTTTGGGGCAGGAGAGGTTCCCGTGGTTATCGACGATGAGCACGGGTGTTCCGTGGTGGGCGGCCGCGAGGGCGGCAGGGCCTATGAACAGCCCCTTCGGGTGCTCCCCCGCAGGGCCATCTTCGCCGATGAACCAATAGGACCAGGGGTCGACGGTTGTGAACACGGCGTCCTGGCTCTTCGTGATGCCCAGAATTCTGCTGTAGAGGCTCTTGTAGCCGGTGTAGCGCTCCACCTGAATCTTGGGCTGGAGGAGGGAGCGGTGATCCAGAAGGGCCCTGAGGGCGCCATCGCCACCGTGTCCGCCCAGGTCCACGAGATGCACCTTCGTCACCCCAAGTACATCCAGAGCTTCCAGGGTCTCCGGGGGCACCGCGCCGGGCTGGGCGTAAAGAAGTGGCGCGTTGAGGAGCGAGGCAAGGACCGCGCCGTTGGCGGCCGAGGCAAGGCAGTCGCCCTCCGTCCGGGTCATGTTCTGCCTCCACTCGTAGGTTAGCTTGAACTGAGTATCCTGATTGTTGTTCTCGAGCTTCAGTACCGCGACCTTGTACTTCCCCTCGCCCAGCTCGTTGAGGAATAGCTGCTGGGGCGAGACGCCGGTCGCCTCGTAGGCGATTTCCGCGCCCTCGGGCCCCAGGACCGCGAGCCCGAGCTTGGCTCCTCCGGACCAGGAGAGCTCGAACGCGACGTCACGGGCACAGTAGGGTACCGTGTCCGGAATGTCGAGCTCGATGCCGGGATAGAGCGTCATCGCGATTTCGTACCTCGCGGTCAGGGGGGAGGGGGGGTCGGGGAGGGGAGGGGCGGGGACTATGGCCGTCAGGCCTGTTTCCGCGTCCTCCATGGCCTTCGTAGGCATGTAGGTGACCCCGAAGCCCCACTCGCCCCAGTGGTAGACATACGAGCCCGCGTCCTCCGTCGGGCCGCTGAGAACATTCCAGTTGGCCGCGGCGCTGACCTGCCCGAGCTTCCAGTCGTATATCTGGAGGTCCGGGTCCTTGCCCCTCTGCAGGATGATGTCGAGGGCGCTGACGGCGCCGTGCCAAGTCATGTGGGCCTGTATGTACCGGTAGGGCTCGCCGATCGTGAAGTTATGGAAGACCGGGGTTATCCCGACCTCCTTATCGCCCTGAATCACCTCCGTTTTTATTGTGTAAGACCCGGGGATGGTTCCTTCAAGGCTCCCGCTCTGCCTGAGCTTGGGCTTGGGATAGTTCTCGGAGACAACCGCCACGACAGCTTCCTTCGAATACTCCCAGTTGCTCAGCGCGATGTCCCTCGCCACACGATAGGGCGAGCCTCCCTTGACGGTCGAGATTCTTGCCGCGCTGATGTTCAGGGCCGTCAGGGGGTCGGTCGAGCCCGTTCCGATGAGCTGGACGCGGTCGAGCTGCCCGTCGCAGTAGGTCATCCAGTCCTCCATGAAGTACCTGACGCCCTCTCCGTGGTTCAGAACCAGCTCCTTCTCATCCATCTCTCTCTCGGGCTCGAAGAAAAGGACCGGGTAGGAGAATACCTTGTCCGAGGCCTTGGAATAGAATGTTGAGCTTGGGACGGCGGCAAGATAGGCATAGTCGTCATTGTAGGAGTTTGGGTCGTAGCCCACGATGGCGGCCGATTTGATGGGAACGAGCTCTTTCCACGAAGCACCTTGCGTTCCCTCTGAGGAAACCACTGTCTCTCCATAGGCACGGCCGTCCAAGCACCCAGAGAAGCCCGAGACCACCAGCGCAGCCGCTGCGATCAAGAGAGACAGACTACGGACTTCCATTTACCCCCCTCCGTGGGCTGATTTTCCCCCAGTTCAACTCCTTTCCCTTCTATTTATTTCTATTTACTTTATCTTATCAATATATAATAAATTTATTGTTAAGCCCTTGATTTCTCGAACCACTACTCCCTCTTCACATCTCCTCCGGAGCAACGATGCCGAGCATGCCCAGACTGTTCCTTAGAACCCACCTCGTCGCGTCCACGAGCGCGAGCCTCGTGTTCCTCAGGAGCTCCGTCTCCGCCCGCAGCACGGGGCAGGATTTGTAGAACTGGTTTAGGCCCGAGGCGCACTCGTGCGCATAAGCGGCCAGGAGGTGGGGCCTCCTCTGCGCCCCCGCCTCCAGCACAACCTCGGGGAACCGCGCCAGGGTCCTTACCAGCGCAACCTCCTCCGGTGCGGTGAGCACCCCCGCGCTCCACTCCCGGTACCCATCGGACTTGGCCAGTATCGAGCAGCAGCGGGCGTGGGCATACTGGACGAAGGGGGCGCTGTTTCCCTCGAAATTGAGGGCCTCCTCCCACCTGAAGACTATCTGCTTCTCGGGCTGAATTCGGATGATGTTGAACCTGAGGGCGCCAATGCCAACGAACTCAGCGATCTCCCTCATCCTCTCCTCCGGGAGGTCTGTCCGGCGCTTCCTGACCTCCTCGAAGGCCCTCTCGACCGCCTCGTCTATAAGGTCATCGAGGTAGACCACGCGGCCCCTCCGCGTCGACATTTTCCCCTCGGGCAGGCTAACGAAGGAGTAGAAGACCGTTTCGGGGAGCTTTTTCAGGCCGAGGAGCTGGAGGGCTATCGCGAGCTGTTTCGCCTCCAGCTTGTGGTCCTCGCCGAGCACATTTATCGCCAGGTCGCAGTGGGAGAGCTTGTAAAGATGGTAAGCGACGTCCCGGGTGGTGTAGAGGGTAGTCCCGTCGCTTCTTGTGAAAAAGAAGCGAGTGTCCCTACCCTTGCTGCCGTAGCCCGAGAGCTCGAGGTATAACGCCCCATCCTCCTCGCCCGCGTTCGGCGCCCTCCTCAGACCCTCGACGACCTCCTGCGCGGTCCCGTCCTCCACGAACTGGGACTCCCAAACGAAGTGGTCCACCACGACATTGACCCTTGAGAGTGAGGCCTGCATCCCCTCGAGCACCCGCTGACACGCTCTCCTGAACCTCTCCCCCACCGCCTCGTTGCCGCTCTCGTACTCGTGCAGGAGCCGTCCGATTTCCGCCTCCACCCGCGGGTCGCTCTCCATCAGAGCGCTGGCTCTCTGGTAGTACCGCACCAGCTCGTGGTCGGGCTTCTCCCTCTCGACAGGTGGGAGCTCTTCGGGCCTTATATTCTCCAGACCCCACACCAGCGTCGCCACCTGCTTGCCCATGTCGTTGACGTAGTACTGCGTCTCGACGTCATATCCGCAGGCCCTTAGAATTCTGGCCAGGGTATCCCCGATTATCGGGTTTCTGGCCCTGCCAACATGGAACGGGCCGTTCGGGTTCGCGCTCGTGTGCTCCAGAATCACTCTCTTCCCGTTTTCGCTCTCGGTCCCGTAGAGCGCCTTCTCCTCGAGAGCGGCCGAGAGCACGGCCTCCGTAAGCGCCTCCTGCTGGATGTGGATGTTCAGATAGGGTCCCTCGGCCTCAACCCTCTCGAAGGCTCCGCCGAGCTGGACGAGCTCCACGAGCTCCGAGGCGAGCTCCTCCGGCGGGGTGCGGAGCTCCTTCGCAATCACATAAGCAGGAAAGGCGAAGTCGCCGTGGCCCTCGGGTGCGAGGCCGAGCTTGTCGAGGGCCGCTCCGACGTCCTTCACCCCGAGGGAGCGAAGACCCTTGGCGAGGGCGGGGAGCGCCTGCTTTCTGAAGTCCTCCAGCGGGCGAATCGTCATCAGAACGCGAGCAGCTTTCGGGGTTTTAACTCTTTTCCAACGCAGAGCGGTGGGAAACCGGGCTCTCTGGGGGGCGATAGCGCGCCCCCTCAGCATCATGGAGAATTCCTCGAAAACGAAGGCGAGGGACGCGGGGGGGTCCACATAGTTCATCACCGCGCGAGCTTCCTTGAGACCGGAGGTCTTGCACAGGCCTCGGAACGTGACCTCGTGACCCGCGTTGGCGATGAGGCGCTCCGCCATTTCCCCGATGGTCGCGCCGTAGGACGCTCCGGATGTCAGAATGGCGTCCTTGGTTGCTATGTCGTCCCTCCTCGGGACGCTCACCCCGAGTCGCTTGGCCCCTGGGAAACCGGTTGTAAGAATTCAGCTCTGGGGGAGGCTCCTGATGCTGGCGGTTCCCTTCGTTGAATTTGTGACCTCCGACGAGACTCTGAAACTCCTGAACAGCAGGAGCTCATCGGGGTAGAGGGGTGAAGTCCGTGTGGGTTTTGGCGAGGCGCGCCTCGTGCTCTCCCGAGAAAAGTCCGGGGCTGCTGCCCGCGACCCCAAGCCTCCTCATTCTCCCGAGGCGGCTCGCGAAGAGCTCCCTTGAGCTTCATTGGACTCGACGATGACTGTCCGCTCGGGGCCAGGCCCGAGGAGGCTGTATATCGCCTCTAGCACTTTTGAGTTCTCTCACTTTGATATCCGAGCGCCTCTCGTCGTCGAGGTTCACAAATCCGTACTTCCATCAACTGAGGAGAATGTTCGAGAGCACCGGCTTCTGTTCGAATGGGGCTAGGAAGCGAGGGAGGTCGGGAGTCTACCGGCGACCCGAGGCAACGCGACGCTAGCCGCAATCTCTTACGCTGGGCCGTCCGCTCCCTCCGCAGATATGTCCGGGCCCGCTCGTAACGACTCGAGCATTCCGCTGCATGCCCTAAGTGCGTAAATATTAGGGCTCATCCAATGTAAAAACCGCTGCTTTCCAGCCTTTCACTTGCGAATCAATGACCTGGAGGTTTTGAATTCCGCAACCCATACATACATGGTTGGTCCGCTCGACGGTGAGCCGTCGATACCGGGAGCAGGAGTTTAGAGGATGGGCTTGTCAAGGAGTTCTGGAATCCGGCGGCTGGAAAGCTGGTGGAGATGTCGGTTGACCGCCGGCCCCGCGCTTGGAGTTTTATATGCCCCTTCGAATTAAGATTCGCTAGGGCTATTATTTATGGCCCGGACAAAGCCCCGCCAGCGCCAAAACCATTAACTCCACACAAGGAATTCATGTCCAGTACCATGGAGCAGTCGGGCAGGCAGGTCGGCGTGGTCTTCGGGAGCGTCGGGACCACGGGCTTCAGGGTCGCGATCACGGACCCGTCGGTGAAGAAGAACGACTATGTCCAGATAAAGCATCCGGAGTGCGGCGACGTCCTCGGCCAGATAATCGATGTGCAGAGGGAGAGCGAGCTCGACTTCGCCGGCGCGCAGAAAATCTCCGGCGGTGAGAAGGTCGAGGTCGGGGGCAGGCTCTCCGGGACCGTGAACATCATCGGCTTCAGGGACGAGACCGGGGCCCTTCAGGTACCCAGAACGCCATTCAATGCCGGCGACTCGATTTTCGCGGCCGAGGAGAAGCTGATTCGGAGCGTTCTGGGTCTGAGGGCGGAGCTCGAGACCGGGGCCTACATCGGCCTCCTCAAGGGCCACGGAATAAGGGTTTATCTCGACATAAACCAGCTCGTCCAGAAGCACGTGAGCATTCTGGCCAAGACCGGCGGCGGGAAGTCGTACATGGTCGGCGTTTTCGCCGAGGAGCTCCTGAAGAGGATGGTCCCGCTGGTCATCATCGACCCTCACGGCGAGTACTCCTCTCTAATGCACCCCAACATCAGCGAGAGGGACCAGAGGTTCATGGCGAAGTTCGGCGTGAGGCCGAGGGGGTACGCGGAGCAGATAGTGGAGTTCTCGCCCGACACCAGCGTCAACCCCTACTCCCAGCCCCTCAGGTTCGACCAGATGGACCTCGACGTCAGGGACATTCTAGACCTCACCGGCATGAGGTCCACGGGCCCCCACCTCGGAATCATTCAGCACGCAATTAAGCGCCTCAAGGAGAGGGGCGGCAGCTACACCCTCCACGACATCATCGAGACCGTCAGGGAGGACAGGAACGCGGCGAAGTGGGGAATTCTGAATAGTCTAGAGTATCTCGAGGGAACGGGCCTCTTCGGAGAGCCACCGACCAGACCGAGCGATCTAGTTAGAGAGGGCAAGGCCTCGATAATAAACCTGAAGGGAGTCCCGCCCGACATCCAGGAGCTCGTGGTCACTAGGGTCCTTAAGAAGCTCTTCGAGGGCAGAAAGCTCGGCAAAATCCCCGCGATGATGCTCGTGGTCGAGGAGGCGCACAACTTCTGCCCGCAGGTCGGGCAGGCCCTCTCTTCCGGAATCATGAAGACGATAGCCTCCGAGGGCAGGAAGTTCGGCCTCGGCCTGTGCGTCGTCACCCAGAGGCCCGCCAAAATCGACAAGAACGTCCTGAGCCAGTGCAACACACAGATAATCCTGAAGGTAACGAACCCCAACGACCTGAAGGCGATAGCGCAGTCGATCGAGGGTCTGGTGCCTGGGATGGAGGAGGAGATTCAGCGCCTCCCTATCGGCGTCGCGATCGTGGCTGGCGGGGCGCTCTCGACACCGATTCAGGTCGAGATACGTGTTCGCGAGACCAGGCACGGGGGCGTCTCGGTCGATGTCCTCGAAAAGAAGGAGAAGGCCGGGGCGGGGGCCGGACCCGCGCCGGGGCATGCGCCCGGGGAGGAGCGGGGAGCGGGGGCGCAACCCCAAGAGGAATTCGCGCCTGAGGGCGAGTCGCCCATAGTGGAGGAGCCCTCGCTCGACTACGACGACAGCGATGTCGAGACGGAGGAGATGGATGAGAGGGGGAGGAAGGGCGGGGACGGCGGGCCGGAGCTCGAGGACGCTTAAGCCGGGCCGTCCGCGCGCTCAGCGGAGGGCCGGGGCGCCGGCCCAGCGCCGCCACGCTTCCCAAGGCGGTAGGGTGGAGACGCCGGCGCGACAAGGCTCGGGGGAGCGCACGGGAGCGAGAGCGCGCGAGAATTCGCGCGGGGCCCGGACCACGGTGCCCAAAGGGCCGGAGAAGGGGACTCGGGAGGGCGCGGAGGGAGAGGGGGTCCTCAGACGGCTCAGAATTCGCCCCGCACTCGAGCGCGACAGGAGGGCCGTTCTGGCGCTGCTCGGAGAGCTTGGGCTTGAGAGGGGCTTCGACCAGAAGGAGTTCTGGGTTGCGGAGCACAGGGGAAGGGTGGTGGGCTGCGCCCGGCTGAAGTTTCTGGGCGACTGCTACGAGCTCGCCTCAGTCGCGGTCAGGAGGTCGTACCAGGGGCGTGGCGTCGGCACCCTGCTCGTCAGCACATGTCTCGAGATGGCGGACGCGGAGGTCTACTGCCTGACCCGCGACCCCAAGTACTTCGAGAGAATCGGCTTCCGCGAGGCGACGGCCTCCGAGCTACCGCAGGAGCTGTTCAAAAAGCTCAGGGACGTGTGCGGCAAAGGCACCAGCGCTCTCGTCCACCCCGGCAGCGCCCCAAGGAGGACCCTCAGGCTCTTGCGCGAGTGCACCGCGCGCGACATGGAAATCACGAGAAGGGCTCTTGAGAAGGTGAGAATCGCGGTTCCCCGCCGCTCGCACTATAGAAAAGTCGCGGAGGACTTCCTCAACATGGCGCGCTCCTACTTCTCGGACGCGGGCCACTTTCTTGAAAAGGGGGATTTGGTCCGCGCCTTCGCGTGCGTCAACTACGCCCACGGCTGGCTCGACGCCGGCGCGCGGCTGGGCCTCTTCGACGTCGACGAGGACGACAGGCTCTTCACGCTCGCGGACTAGGGGGCCCGGAGGGCTCCCCGGCCTTCGGGATGCCCTCGCTCCTTCCAAAGCGCAGGAGCGCTACCCCCGTCGGGAGGGGGGCGCGGGCGCCACCGATTCCCGTGCTAGCCTCTTAGACCGCGGTGAACTCCCACGCCGCCTCATTCTGCCTCTTCATCGGGCCGCGCGGCTCGCAGAAAAGGTCGGTCTCATCTCCAGACGCTCTCCAGAGCCTCCGCAAGCCCCGGAACTGTCCTGAAGCGCCTGAGCTCGGAGGGCCTGACCCAGCGTAGCTCCGTGTGCTCCCAGTCGAGTCTCACCCTCCCGCGCTTCAGCTCGAAAAGGAAAGGGTGGACGATGAAGACAACCCCCTGGGGCTGCTTAAGGCCCGGCCCTGCTCTCCCAGATTTCCCAGAATTCGCCCCGGCCGCGTCGGCCGACCCGCTCCGGACGACGAGCCTGCCCCCTCCCCTGACCAGCTGCACGCTCTCTTCAAGAAGGCCCGTCTCCTCGCGTATCTCCTTGAATGCCCTCTCGAGAGGCATCTCGCCGGGCTCGATGTAGCCCGAGACGCCGGCCCAGCGGCCCCTGAAGGTGCCAACCCTGCCGCTCCTCTTGAGAATGAGAATTCTCCCGCGACGCGTGAGGAAGCACGTGACCACGTGGCGCTTGATGGTCTTCGCTCCTCCCGCGGAATTCGAGCCGCCCGCCCCGTGGAGGCGAATTCCGCGGCCCCCCGAAACCCCAGTTCCTCGCTCCATTCTCGAGAGCCCCATGACCGCCCACGCCACGGCAGCCGCGAGAATGCCGGAGGCTCAGTTCCGGCCGCTCACTCGACCACCCCCGACCACCCCCTCGCCGGCGCGCGCCCTCTGACCGGCACGGGCCTGAGCCTCGAGCCTATCCGAGAGGCCCCTGAATATCAGCAGCATCTCCTGAACGCTCGACTCGATGCTCGCTATTCTCGTCCTCATCTCCCCGAGCTCGCCCTCCATGTTTCGAGCGGCGCGCTCGAGACCGTCGAGCCTCCCCTGGACTTTCTTCAGCGCCTCCTCGAGCTCCTCGACACTCTCCGGCGCCACGGTTCTCTCCACGTATCTCCATCTGTTGCGTGATATTTATTAATATCCGTCCGCGCCGCACCCTTTTTGAGTGGTGCACGACAAGGCGTAAATACGAGGTGCGCTATCCCTCCATTACCAGCGGCAAAACGGTTAAATCGATGAATGGCCTAGCGGGTAATTGCCATGAGTAAAAGAGGGATGCGTGGCTTTGCCTTGGTCTCTCTCGTCCTCCTGCTTCTCTTGCCCGCTCCCTCCTCCGCCCAGTCCTTCTCTCTCTCCGTCCTTTCCGACCCGCCGGAGGTCGAGAAGGGCTCAGAGCTCAGGCTCACGATTAACGTAACGAACCACTCCAACCAGACCTACCAGAGCCTCGTTGTCGTGGCCCTGGTCTATCCGGACGGCGGCTCGCCCCAGAGCGGAATTCAGCTCCAGCCGGACCAGAGGCTCAGCAATCTCGGAAAGGGTGAGACGAAGAATGTGACCTTTACCTACAAAGCGACCTCACCCGGCCGCTTCTCCGTAGTCGTGAAGCTCTACAACCGCTCCGTCGAGAGCCCCAACTGGCTCTACGAGGCGAGCTTCCCATCGGTGCTGACGGTCAAGTGCCCTCCGCAACCCGGGGACGGGGGAATTCCTCTGGCATTGGTGGCCGCGATGTTCGTAGCGGCCGCCCTCGTGGGCGCGGGGAGCGGCCTGTTCTACGCCCGGAGGAAGAAAGCGCGGACGGTGGAGGCGAAGGCCGCGCCCTCTTCCGCGCGCCCGCCGGAGCCTGTGAAGCCGCGCGGAAAGGTGCCCCGGGACTACTACAAGTTCAGGCGCGAGAAGTACAGCCGGCTCAAGCCCATTGGACTGACAAGCAGCGGCGTGACGATTCTCGGAAACGTGACGAAGAAAAAGGAGAAGGAACCCTCGGCACCACCGGACGCGCGGAGCGCTTGCTGCCCGAGGTGCGGAATCGAGATGGACCCGCACTGGAAGGTCTGCAAACGCTGCCTAGCCAACGACACTATCCGGGACGCCACCGACAGGCTGGGGGAGCTCGTTCGCGCGGGCGGGAACGGCACCGGTCTCGACTGCCTACTGCAGAGCGCCCAAGCGGAGCTGGAGGCGGGGAACTACGACGACGCCCGCACCTACGCCCTCGACGTACTCGACAGGGCGAAGCAGCAGCTCACGAAGGTTGAGGAGACGGGGGTGTCCTCCGCGCCTCCCAGAGAGACTTCCGAGGATGGCCTGGAGGGTGAGGGCTCCGTGTGCGCCGGAGGAGCGGCTCCCGGAGAAAACGGTGGTGGGGATGCCGCCTCAGAAGCGGGAGGGCAGGCGGCGCCCGCGCCACCGAAACGGGTCCCAAATCCTTGCGTGAAGTGCGGCGAGGGCCTGAAGGCCGAGTGGAGGAAGTGTCCGTATTGCGGGGCCGTGCAGGACGGTGTCTGCTCGTCCTGCGGCAGGGTCGTGAAGCTCAGGTGGGGCACTTGCCCGCACTGCGGTGTGGACCTGAGCGAGACAAAGCCACGCGTCACGTGCTCCGTCTGCGGTACGGAGCTGCCCGAGGCCGGGGAGTGCCTGGCCTGCAAGGCCAAGGCGCTCTTCGAGAGCGCCTCCCGGCTTGTCAAGGAGGTCAAGGGCAAGGGCGCCGACGTCTCCGAGGCCGAGGCCTATCTGGGGAGGGGCGAGCTCGCGATCCGGCTGAAGAGCTACGACAAGGCGATATCCCACTTCCAGAGGGCTGAAGAGCTCGCCCGGACCGCGAGGCGAGAGTTCTGGCTCGCGAGGGTCAGGGAGAAGCTCATGCGCGCCGAGGCTGCGCTGAGGGAGGCTTCTGAGAGGGGAGCGGAGACGGCGGAGGCGGACGAACTCCTCAGCAAGGCCCGAGCAGCGCTGGCGGCGGAGAGGTTCAAAGAGGCAGAGACCTACGCCGAGCTCTCGGCTCAGAGCGCACAGGAGGCGGCGGCGAGGCCGGGGGAGGGTGAGGGGAGGGGGCCGCAGATTCATCCCGTCAGGCCGTCCGTGGTCGGTGAGAGGTGCCCTGCGTGCGGGGCATCCGTCAGAGCGGGCGAGAACCAGTGCCCTGCCTGCGGGAGAGGGCTGTGAGCGGGGGGGCGGGGGGAGGAAAAGGAGAAGGTTGAGGGATTTATTGAGGGGCCGGATGGAGGGACCCCGCAGCCTCCGAGCCCGCCGTTCCTCGCGGCATTTGAATTGGAGCCCGCAAGACCAAACCCACCAAACCCTCGAGGCGGCGGGTGAGTTCGGAATCGTATAAATCGGGCTGAGACACAATTTTTCACCGGGCCTAGCCTGCCTACGCGGATGCCCGGGACACAATTGCAGCGCTTCCGGAGCCACCGGTGGATATTGTCCGCTCCAGATTCAGCAGACTTTGACGGTTTTCGTGCGTGGAGGGCGGGTGTGGATTGCCGGGGCAATGGCCGTGCGCAATGCCCAGTTGACCATCCAAAGCTCTGGGGAGGATGGGAGTCTGCTGTCGTAGAATTCTGTCGTAGAATCAACAGGAGTGTGGGCGTCGGTTCGTGTATATCAGAAAAGATGATTCCGTCCCGGGACGGTCGGGCCCCCCGCCTTCCGGAGGTGCGAAGCACGGAGAGAATTCCACCGGTCTCCGGCCCCGAGCTACTCCCCTCACTCCCCCCGAATTCCCTTGAAGTACATCACCGAGGTCTGGACGTCGGCGTTGCGGATTATGTCGTCACGGATGAGATGGTTGACGTATTCCTTGACCGTCATTCCACGGGAGGCGCAGTAGGCCTTGACGACGTGGTACTGGTCTATCTCGATGGTTGTGGCCTTAGAGCTGGCGCGCGGCATTCCCTCACCCCGCTCTCGTGAGTATGCAGTGAATGACCCTGTTCTTGACGAGGGTGTACTCGCCCACCACGCCCTCCCCCTTCACGACCCGGGTCTCGCTGAGGTCGTCCCTGCGCACCGTCCTCTCCTCGAACTTTTCCAGACCCGCGATGAACTTTCTGAGGAAGGGCACGATCTTCTCGGGCCTGAGCTCGAAGAGGTGCTCGGCCTGCTCCATGCTGACCAGATCCCCGAAGCACTCGATAACCTCCTTCTTGATGGCCTCCCACGACTTGGGCGAGTCGAAGCACTCGATCGCGTACACCCCGAGAGGGTCGAAGATTATCGCCCCCACCTGCTCCGGGAAGAGCGGCACCCTCTGCATCATGTCGTCGAGCGTGGCCCTTGCCCTCCCCAGCGCTCTCATCGCCCCCAGCAGATCCGTGGAGCTCTCCGGGGGGAAAAATCTCCTCTGCATAACCTGATTAAAAATCTCGTATATCCTCCTGTCCCTGATGGCGTTGCCGCAGAATATGGTATCATCCGGGAACCCGGACGGGGGTCGTCCGCCCCCCCCCGGGCCGCCCTCTCCCCCCCTCCCCCTTCCTTTCCCGGGGCTGGGGCTCCTCATCGGAGAAATTTACATTGATGTTTTTGAGATATTCCACATATTGATTGACCGAGTGCCAGACCTCCCTCTGGCCCCGCTCGCCCACCAGTGAGACCGTCACGGGCCAGGGCGCGATGTCCCCGTACCTCATCTCCGCCCCCGGACTGATTCCGTGGGTCTGGTGCACGCATCTGACGACAACCTCCTCCCGGCCGGGCTGTATGACGCACGAGTGCTCGGAGGCGCGGTTCTGCGTCGCGCCCTCGAATATCGTCCCTGCCCTGACGAAGACCGGCCTGCCGGCCATGTTCTGGAGCTCCACACGGTCTATGCGCCCCGTGTCCCGGATGCCCAGCTCCTTCGCCACCTCGTACATCGTCACATAGAGCCTCTCGGGCGCGTTCCTATTTATGCTTTGCTGTTCTTTTCCACAATCCTCGGGGCTCTGACCGGCCGTTAAAGTGCCGGTTGCCGGGCGCGGGCCGGGGCCGCAACCGGCGAGAGGGGCCTCCCCGTGCCCCGTCAGGCAGGGTGCTCCCCCCGCCCTCCCGGCCGGGCCCTCTTCAACCCGGATTATGAGAAGACTGGACTGCTCCCGCCTACCTCGTCTCATGCCCGCACGCCGGGCAGACGGGCCACTCGGGCTCCAGCGCCTCGCCGCACGAGGGGCACCTCAGGCCCCCGGGCTGCTTCCTCACCTTTTTCCCGGGCGGAGCCGCCGGCTCCCGCGCCGCCGCGAGCGCCCCCCTCGCCTCCAGCGCGAACTCCATCGCCGCCTCCCCGTCGCCCTCCTTTATGAAATCGCGCGCTAAATCGAGCTTCTCCATCGCGCCCGAGACCCGCGCCGCCCCTTCAGGGTGCTTCTCGAGGTGCTCCGCGAGGGCGTCCTCGACCTCGGCGACGAGACTCTTTGCGTCCTTTAGAATCTCATCTTCTTCCGACGGGCGCGCGGCTGCCCCCGCGGCCGCCATTCCCGCACCGGCCCCGGCCGCGGCTGCCGAGACCCCCGGCGCCGTCGCAGCTCCTTCAATTCCCGCGCCCGGAGCACCGGCGGCGCCGGCCTCCTCACCCTCCGCCCTCCTGCGCCTCCTCGAAACGGCGATGAAGGCCGCGGCCAGAACGACAAGGATGAGAATCAGGGCGATTCCGATTCCGGCCCCCATGACCCAGCTGTAGTCCGCCACAGTGACCCTCTCGGCCTTCAGGACGACGATGCTCACCTCGGCCAGAGCCTTCTCCGCCCCGTCGGATACCTCGAGCGAGAGGGTGTGCCTGCCCGGCTTGAGCTTCACCTTTATACTGTTCCCATCGCCCAGCGGCTCGCCGTTGTCGAACCACGAGAACCTGAGAACATCGAAGGCGTCAATGTCCTCGGCGCTGGCGTTGAGCCATATCTCCATCCCTTCCTTGATTCTCTCGCCATCCGCGGGCGAGAGAATTCGGACATTGAAGGGCGGGTCGTTGACATTGAGCACCGTGATGGAGAAGGTCGCCTTATCAGATGCGCCGCTCTCGTCCGTCACCTTGATGGTTATCAGGTGCTTCCCGACGTGCTCGTTGCCGGGCGTGAAGGAGATTTTCCCCGTGCGCGGGTCAATATCAAACAGCGGGCTGTCGTCGGAGAACGTGAGATTGTCCAGACCCCACCTCAAATCGGGGTCGGTGGCGGTCACGGTCATCTCAAACAGCTCGTCCTCTGTGGCCGTTGCGTCCTTTACCCGGTCCATAGCTGGCGGGTCGTTCGTGTTCAGCACGGTGATGACGACGGTGGTGGTGGACGAGAGGCCCCCGAGGTCCGTGACCGTTATGTTGGCCGTCAGCACTCCAATATTTTCGTTCGTCGGAGTGAAGCTCATCAGGCCCGTCATGGGGTCTATGTCGAACAGGAACGTGTCGTCTGAGAACCTGAGCTCCTCGCCCACCTTGATTTTCAAATCGGGGTCGGTGGCGGTCGCGACGGCCTGCCACAACTCGTCCTCGAGAACGGTCTGGGGCTCAATTGGATTGATTGCCGGCGGGTCGTTGACATTGGTCACCGTCAGGTTGAACATCGTCGAAGCGGACGCCTTCTGTTTGTCGGTGGCGGTGATGGTAATCGCGTACCTCCCGACCTGCTCATTCGTGGGCGTGAATGAGAACTCGCCCGTCTCCGGGTCGATGTCGAAGAGCATCGAGTCGTCCGAGAATGTGACGTGGTCCCCCCACTTCTCGTCAATGTCGGAGGCTTTTGCTTTGTACCTGAACTCCGTGTCCTGTGCGACGCTCTGGTCCCTTATCGGCTCTATGACGGGATAGTCGTTGACGTTCTTCACGGTCAGTTTGAAGCTCTTGCTATCCGCGCACCCCCGCGGGTCCGAGACGGTGATTCTGACCGTGTAGTTCCCGACCTCGTCGTTCGTGGGGGTGAAGTTGATTTCCGCGCTCTGGCCGCCGCGCGGGGTGATGTTGAACAGGGGACAGTCCTCGCTCCAGTTGAGCCTGTCGCCGTCGGCGTCCTCTGCGAAGAGGAGCAGCCTGAAGCTCTTGCCCTGACTCGCGGTCTGGTCCATTACCGGGGTAAGCCTCGGATATCGGTTGACATAGATTGTGCGTGAAGCAAGAGGGGTTCCCATAATCGCGAGCCAGAGGGTGTGGCCCCCGCCATCGGGAATCCACGTGAAGTTAACCCCCGTCTCGGCGTGCGGGGCCAGAGGGAGCTCCGTCGCGCATATCTCGCGCGAGCCCTCGAAGCTCTCGCCGTCGTGGAAGGAGACCCTGATCGTTATCTCGTCGGGAGCGGGGTTCTCGAATGTGGCGTTCAGCTCGATTGTGTCCCCCTCGTCGAGGAGCACCGGGGCGACCGAGAAGCTCCTGAACTTCACCGGCCTCTCCTCCTGCCCCAGCCGTGCCGTGGGCTCCGGCGGCCTGCAGGGCCGGACGAGCGCCCAGTCCCAGACCGAGGTTCCGTCGTAGGAGCCGATGTTCAGCGACGGATATCCGCTCCTCCCGCTCATCGCCTGCGTCTGCCAGCCCCCGTCGCCGAACCTCCCCACACCATTGCTGCCGTCGTAGTAGAGCTCCTCGATGTACCAGGTGTTCTTCGCCCAGTTCCCGGGCCGGACGTACCACCTCACGTTGTCGTCCAGAAAGCTCATCTCGTCCATGTTGGTCAGGTCGTGCAGAACGTAGTTGAACCCCCTCCCGTCGGATGTCTGGGTCCTGATGCCGAGGCCGATTCTCTCGTCGTCGTGCGTGCCGCCCGTGACTTTGAATCTGGCCCTAATGGCATAGTAGTCGTCGCTGGGGGCCTTTATCGCTATGAGCTTCCCGGGGTTCACGTTGTTCGCCGATATTGTCAGGAAGCCGTCGGAGAGGGAGGGCGATCCCCCGTTGACCCTCTGCCACTTCGAGGAATCCAGACTGTTGTCGGTGAAGTCGTCGAAGAAGGGGAAGACCTTCGAGGCGTCCGAGACCGGCGTCGCCGAGGGGTTCCCGTAGTACATGTATATCTCCCTGCAGGCGCGCGCGGGGAGGCCCGGAACCTTCAGCCAGAGGTCCCCGCCGGGCTCGAACCAGTAGCTCAGCTCCGTGGCTCCGTCGGAATCAATGAACCTGAGGTCCGCGCAGTCGCCCCTCAGCTTTCCGGAGGATATCAGGCTCTGGAGGCTCAGGTTCATCCGGACCGGATAATTGGTCAGGGCGGCGGAGTTCTGGCTGTTGTCTATGGTCAGGGGGGCCCTGAAGCTCCAGCCGTAGTTCCACCAGGGCGTGAACTCGGTGGCCGGGGCCGGCTCTCCGGAGGCGGAGAGGGAGCGCGGAAGAGGGACGGATAGAGAGGCCAGGGAGACAGCGGCCACAGCCAGCAGGGCAGACAGTCTCCTCCCTGTGTCTCCTCCCCGTGTTCCATGATAAGCCATGATTAATTCCTCCCGGTCGTAAGCCGGGTGAGGATTTTACTTATCAGATATAAGACTTGTTGTCGCTGATACTGGGCGGGCCGGGAGGCTCAGGGAGCGGAATTCGGCCGACGGCTCCGCTCTCCGCCCGGCCCGGCCCCCGCTCCCCGCGCGCTTCACGCGGGGCGCCCCCCGCCACCAGCGCCCAGCAGCATCTTCCTTCGCGCTATCCCGCTCCACTTCCAGCGGCGCCCCGCAGCATCCCCCTCCGCCCTTTCCTGCGCGTCCCCGGCCCACGGCCCGCGCCATCTCCCGGAGCCCGATTCCCCCGGCTCCTGCCCCGGGGGCGACCCGCCCTTTCCTCCGCTACCTCCTCCTCTTCCAGAGCAGCGCCGCCGCACCCGCGAGCGCCAGCGCCGCCAGCACCAGCTCGAAGCCGGGCGTGGGCGCCCTCTTCACCTTGAATGTCACGGTGGCCTCGTCCGTCCCTCCCTTCCCGTCGCCGAGACCGTCGGTGTCAGAGTCAAATCTCCAGGCACAGGTCTCGCCCGTGAATGTGACATTGTTCCAGTTCCAGAGGCCGTCGTGGTCCGAGTCCTCTGCTCCGTCAGCGAGGCCGTCAGCGTCGCTGTCCCCGTCCAGGGGGCTGGTCTCGTCGAGCATCGCTCTTTCCTGACTGAAATTGATGTCCGAGAATTTAAGGGTATGCCCGCCCTCCGAGAGGGCGGGCGTGTCGCAGTCTCGCGGGCTTTGTGCGTGTGGTCGTTTATCCTGGTATTCAGTCCACGCCTCCGGGCTCATGTTCCTAAGGATTTCGAACAACCTATTTTTATCCGGAATTAGTAGGCCGGTGATGTCTAGAAATTCTCTCTTCATGGGCTTGGGCTGAAAAAGAATTCTTCCGGCGCGATTGTAATGTGTTATCGATTTAATGTCACCCAAATAAATCGAGACTGAAGGCAAAGATATATAATGATGGCATGATAACTTTTTACTAAATTTCATTATTTCATTTTTGATAAAAATATATCCGCGCAAGAACGGGAATGCAGGTCCATAAATATGAATAGAGAAAGAATTAACATGGCGAAAAATTGGATGTAGTCCACCTAGTGTTGTAATGAAAAATACGATGAATGTGCGACCTGCCAGGAATAAATCAAAAATCCAATCGAGACCTTCAATTTAATTTTCGTATTGGCTCATTATTTGTTATTCTTATTTTAGTTTAGAAAAGGATCTCTATCAATTATACCCAGAGCCGACAAGGTGGGTTGGTATCCATCCGGAATTAAGCTCGTGGATGCACGCCTTTAACTGGATTTATGTTATTTCGTGAATGATTTAGTACCTCTATCGGTCCATACCCATCTATTAAGGTTGGTATTCCTATACGACTGATTCTGCCAAGCATATTTGAATTCATATGAGTTCAATAACCAAATTCCGTAATGATACCAATTGTAATAGAATAAAGGCCTGCAGGCAAATCCTTAGGTCTATGGTCCGAGCGGGGGAAATTATTAAGATGTGCTGCCCGGCATTGAAAAATCACAACGAATTGCGAGTTGCTTCTCAATAACAATGCCGCTTTGGATGTAAAAATTAATGCTCGACTATACCGATTGTTGCTTCTGCAGGCGCTTTAAAAGGGCCTTTTTGTTGCGTTAAAATAGGAATAAGAATTGATTTTATTGCTTCAAACATCCAATCGAGCAACCCGCCAGCCCCTCAAGCGCCTCCACGCCGCTCTCAGGCACGCCACAAGAGTGCGCGCCGGTCCTTTTCCCGTCGCTGTCCCTTTCGCGGACTTTTGCCTCCGGCTCCCGGTCCTTGGTGAGCGCCCTCCACATGTCGGGGCTGGGCTCCAGCGTCGCCACGGCCTGGCTCCAGCCGCTCGCGATTTCGCCCGGAGATGTGCGCGGTTAGACAGAAACAAACTCAGCTCCAATGCTTTTTCCTTCGATTTTCAGTACCTCCGGTGGTTTTCCGTCCATCCGCGTGAGCCCGCACGGGACCCCCCGGCATCTCAAACCCAACTCGAGGTCCCGCGCGGAGTTCCCTCGGCCCGCCCGGGGGCCGATTGCCATCAGCGGGGCAGGAATTGCTTTCAGGGCCGGGAGCTCTTGGGGAAATGGGGGCGCGTACTCCCTCGGGAATCGCGGATTTGAGGGTTTCGAGCGGGCTGAGGGAGCGCCGGGGTCCGGAGGTGGGCGCGAGCACGCTCTCCCTCGGTCCGTGGCGCCATTCGGTCCAGCAAGAGAGCGCTCAGATGCGGCGCCGCAACCCGAGCCACACGGGGCCGTCCGCTCGCGGAATTTCGCGGTCTGCGCTCCCGGCGCGCTGTGCGGGCCCCAGCGGTCGGTGATTTTATGGCCATCGCGCCGTGCGGTCGGCCCGCACCGGGAGAAAAGCGCGACGGGAGACGTGGGGTCTCTCCGGCGTTCGCTCTGATGGGTTTCCCGCAACAATATATATATTGCCCGAGCGGAATTCGAGAGCGAGGTGCGCGCCTATTGAATCTCCCTAGGGGGAAGCTGGTCGAATCACTAAGCGGCGGGCCCGGCGCGCTCAGGGCGCTGCTCTCCCGCGCGTCCGAGCCCGGCTTCAGCGGATACATAAAGGTCGACTCGCGTAGGGAAGGCGCGGAGGCGCACGGAATTCTGATCATCCTCTCCTCTAAGCCGGTAATGGCGCTTTTCCTTTGGAAGGAGAGGGTTTTCGGGCAGGCGAGCCTGCCCCACGTCCTCAGGGAGAGCCTCTCGGTCGCCGCGGGCCTCAGGCTCTACTCCCTTCCCGACGAGGCGAGGCCGGAGATGGAGGCCGCGCTCCAGAGGTTCTCGAGCGCGCGCATCGACATGGCGGCCTTTGACATCGAGAGGGAGGAGACAGCGATTCTGGGGGGCCTCCCGCCCCCTCCGAGGCCCGCTACTCCGGCGCCCCAGAGGCCGGAGGAGGCCGCGGAGCTCTATGAGAGCATGGCCGAGCTCGGAGTGGACACCGGGGACCTGAGGAGGAAGGAGGAGGAGCTGAGGAGGCGCGAGGCCGAGCTCCGCGCCGAGCTGGACGCGAAGCTCAGGGAGCGGGAGGGAATTCGGAGGGAGGAGGAGAGGTTCCTCAAGATGGACGAGGCGGTCTCGAGGGTGATTCGTGAGACCGAGGGCCTGAGGACGGAGAAGGAGGACGAGCTCGCGAGAAAGCTCCTCGAGCTGCAGGCCGAGCTCGGCCGGAGGGCGCAGGCCGTGTCCTCGCGCGAGGAGGAGCTCAGGGCTGAGGTCCAGAGGCTCGGGAGGGAGAGGGAGGAGATAAAGCAGAAGGAAGAGAGGCTCCTCGAGATGGAGAAGATGTTCCGGCGGGTTCTCGGCAACACGGAGGAGAGGCTGAGGAGGAAGGAGGAGGAGCTTCTCAGGAAGGAGGAGGAGCTGGAGAGGGTTGTGAGGCAGAGGGTGAGGGAGCTCGAGGAGCTGCGCTCGGCGGCCGAGGCGGGGGCGCGAGCCGTGGGAGGTGGAGCGGCCCCAAGAGGGGGGGCGGGCGAGACGGGCTCGGAGATACCCGCAGCGCCGGGGGCCGGTGGGCCCGGCGGGCCAGGCGCGGTTCCCGTCCCGGCCACTAGCGGCGCGCCCACGAGCATCACCGCTGCCGAGGAGGAGCTGAGGGAGAAGGAACGGAGGCTGGGGCAGAGGGAGGCGGAGCTCGAGGAGAGAATTCGTCGCTTCAGGCAGGAGGTTGAGGAGCTCGAAAAGAGGAGGAGGGTGCTGGAGGCGGCGGAGGGCGGCCCGAGGATGCTGGAGCTCGCGAGGCTCTTCAAAGCGCTCGACGAGCTCCTGGGCCGGCTTCCGGAGGAGGACGTGAGGAGGTTCGCCGCCTCGGAGGAGTTCAGGCTCTATGAGGCGTGGATGGCGCGCCTTGGACTCGACAGGAGGTGAGTGGCTGGGGTGCTGGAGTGGCGGGGCGCGGGGGAGCGGTGCGCCGGGAGTGGACGGGGAGGGGAGAGAGCGGTCATGAGAAGAGCTCGGGAGTGTTGAGCATGGGGCTTCTGGAGAGGGCGAGGGCAATGCGCGGGGGCGCAAGCGGTGAGGATAGCTCGGGTGAGGCAGCTCGCGGGGTAGAGCCTCGGCAGGCCGGGGGCGCGGAGCGGCGGGGCTCGGCGCAGGGCGCTCCGATTCCTGCCCCAGCGCCGGGAGCTCTCCAGCCTGCCGACGCCGGAGAGAGCCCCACCCCCGCCGGGCCCGCGCAGACCCAGGGGCCCGCGCCGCCGAGTTTCCCGCCCTCCGTGCCCGGCCCTTCCGAGGAGGTCCCGAGCGCGCCCCCCGGGGCCGCGCAGGCGGGCCCGAGCTCGCTGCTCGCGGCGGTCTCGCAGCTCCGGAGTGCACAACAGGCGCCCCCCTCGGCGCCCGAGAGGACGGCAGGGGCTGGGCCGGTTGAGCCAGAGGCCAGCGCCGGGAGGCTCGCCGAGCCCGAGAGGCGCGAGGGCGAGCTCTCCGCTAGGGAGCGCGGGGGGGCAGGGCTAGAGGCCGAGCTGCTCAGGAAGAGCTCGGAGCTCGCCGCGCGCGATACGGAGCTCTCGAAGAAAGCCGCGCTCCTCGCGGCCAGGGAGGCGGAGCTCGACGCGCGAGAGCGGGTGCTGAAGGCCGCGGAGGAGAGTCTAAGGACCGCGCGGGCCGGTCGAGAGAGGGAGCTCCAGGAGCTCGCATCCCTCAGGCAGCAGCTCAAGGATAAGGAGGAGGAGCTGCGCGCCGCGGAGGAGGGCCTGAGGGAGAGGCTGGGAAGGGCTGACGAGAGGGAGAAGGAGCTTGTGGAGAGGGGGAGGCGGCTTGAAGAAATGGAGAGGACGCTCGAGCAGAGGAGGGCGCAGCTCGAGCGAATGACGGCCGTATTCGATGCCAGGCAGCGAGAGCTCGAGGATGCTGGCGAGAGGCTCGCGGCGGACGTTCGAATCGTGGAGGAGGAGAGGAGGAGGGTGGATGCTGATAGGGAAGTCCTCGAGGAGGAGAAGAGGGGGCTCGAGGCGGACAGGAGGGCCCTCGAGGACGCCAAGAGGGGGCTCGATGAGGAGAGGAGGAGAATCGAGGAGGCCAGCGCGTCGCTAAAGGCGCGGGAGGATGAGCTGGGAGCCTTGGCCGCGGAGCTAGAGAGGAGGGAGGCGGAGCTTGCGAATAGGGCGGAAGAGCTCGGGCGGAGGGAGGCGGAGCTCGCGAATAGGGCGGAAGAGCTCGGGCGGAGGGAGGCGGAGCTCGGAGCGCGCGCGGCGGAGCTCGACCAGAGGGAGAGCTCTGT
Source organism: Thermoplasmata archaeon (assembly GCA_038851035.1). Lineage (NCBI taxonomy): Archaea > Methanobacteriati > Thermoplasmatota > Thermoplasmata > Thermoplasmata archaeon. The sequence continues at coordinate 2,541 of JAWCLH010000001.1, read as the reverse complement.
CGGTGTGGTGGAGGCGGAGATGGAGGGCAAGAAAAGGGAGTTAGATGAGAGGCTTGCGGGGGTCGAGGAAAGGGAGAGGGAGCTACAGGAGAGGCTTTCCAGCATCGAGGAGAGGGGGAGGGAGCTCGAGCGCAGGGCGGCCGGTCTGGACCTGCGGGAGGAGGGGCTGGTGGAGATGGAGAGGCGCTCCTCGGCGCTCTCCGAAGAGTTGGACAGGAGGGCGGCGGGGCTGAGTGAGAGGGAAGAGATGCTGGGAAAAAAGGAGGAGGAGCTGGAGAGAAGGGGGGCGGAGCTGACGAAAAGGGAGGAGGAGCTGGAGAGAAGGGAGGGAGAACTGAGGAGAAAGGAGGCGGAGCTTGAGGAGAGGCGCAGGGAGGCGGAGGCGGGCCTCGAGCGCGAGCGCGCGAGGCTGGAGGAGAAGGCCGCGGCGCTCGGCAAAGCGGAGAGGCAGCTGGAGGAGGCGAGGAGGAGTGCGGCGGAGGAGCTCGAGAGGGGAGAGGAGGCGCTGAAACAGAAGAAGAAGGAAATCGAGAGGGCGCTCAGGGAGCTCGAGAAAAAGAAGGCCGCGGACGAGAGCAGGTCCCGGGCCCTGCGCGAGCGCGAGAAGAATCTCGAGGCGAGGGCGAGGGAGCTGGAGGAGAAGGAGAGGAGGCTTGAGGAGGCCGGGAAGGAGGCGGAGAGGTGGGCGGAGGAGGAGAGGGGGAAATTGGAGGAGGCGAGGAAGAAGGCGGAGGAGGAGCTGGAGGAGAGGAGGAGGGCGGCGGACAGGAGGGCTGCGGAGCTCGAGGAGAGGGAGAGGGCACTGGCGGAGCTCGAAAGGAAGAGCTCGTCCGTCGCCTCCGAGCTCGAGGAGAGGGGCGCCGCGATGGAGAGGCGGTGGGCGGAGCTGGAGAGGAGAGAGGCCGAGCTGGCGAAGACTGCCTCAGGAATCGAGGCCCGGGAGAGGGGGCTCTCATCGAGGGAGGAGGGGCTCGCGGCTGGGCTGGCGGAGCTCTCGAAGAGGGAGGCGGAGCTCTCAAGGCGCGCCGCCGCGCTAGCGGAGCAGGAGGAGGCGCTCGAGAGGGCCCGGAGGGAGCTGGAGAAGTCGGCCGCCGCTCTCTCGGCGAGGGAGAGGGAGTGCGGGAGGAGGGAGGAGCTCCTGGCCTCGAAAGGGGCGGAGCTCGAGAGCGCCGGGAAGGAGCTGGAGAAGAGGCTGGAGGAGGCCGGGCGAAGGGACGGCGAGCTCTCCAGCCGCGAGGAGGCGCTGAGGGCCGAGGAGCTTAAGGTCAGGGAGAGGGAGAGGGCCGCGGAGGAGGCCCGGGAACGCGCAAAGAGGCTGGAGAGGGAGCTCGAGAGGAGGGCGGGAGAGCTCGATAAGAAAGAGGAGGAGTTCAGGGCCAGAAAGGCCTCCCTCGACGCACTCGAGATTCAGCGCGGTGCGGAGCTGGCGTCGCGCCAGAAGGCCCTCGCGCGGGCGGAGGAGAGGATCAAGAAGGAGCTGGCGGAGCTCGCCCGACAGAAAAAGGAGGCGGCGGCATCGGCGAGGAGGCTCGAGAGGGAGAGGGGTGAGGCCGAGAGGCTCCGGAGGGAGCTCGCGCGCAGGCTCGCGGAGGCCACGAAGAGGGAGAGGGAGCTCGGCGCCCTCGCGGCCTCGCTCGACGAAAAAGCCCGGGCGCTCGAGGAGGAGGGTAAGAAGCTCGCGATTCAGGAGAAGCATCTGGCGGAGGAGGAGGCGCGCCTGAAGGAGCACGAGGAGCGTCTGAAGGAGAGGGAGAAAAAGGTGGCGGAGGCGCGCGAGAGGCTGAAGGGGCTGCTCAGGTAGCGCCCGCCGGAATCGGCGCCAGCGGCTCTCGCAGACGTCCTGCAGGAGCTCTCTGTGCTCCGCTCGGGAGCCGGAGCCCACGACGGAAAAAGCGCAGCTGGTTCTCGATGACGTCCTGCTGGCGCGCGCTGAAGTCCGGCGGGCAATGCCATCGCACTGGTTACGAAGGACTGAGAACGGAGACAACGAATCTGGGGCCGGAGCGGGCGTTAAACGACTCCCGGGGGGAGCGCCAGGAGTTGAAAGGGGAATCGCCGACGTAGACGGGAATTCGTCGATAGGTGTGGGATTACGCCTTCCAGATTCCGGTAACGGCGCGCTGGGTGGCGCGGGGCTCCATTTCGCGTATTCATCGCGAGGATTCCGCCAGCCGAGAGACGGGCCCCGATCGGGAAGAGCTCAAGACGGCCTCTGGAGTTCCCACCCAGTTAACATAGTAGAGTTCACTGTGGGGGAGATTTTGGGACACGGGAGCAGAAGTGATATCGAATTCTGCCTACCGCGTCACATGCCCGCACGCCGGGCACACGGGCCATTCGGGCTCAAGGGCCTCGCCGCAGGATGGGCACCTGAGAGCGCCGCTCGGCTTTTTCGCTTGCCCCTCCGCAACCGCGGGTCCTCCCCCAGCCCGGCCCGCTACCCCTCCCCCCACTCCTCCCAGCGCCGCCCTCGCCTCCATCGCAAACTGCATCGCCGCCTCCCCGTCGCCTTCCTTTATGAAGTCGCGAGCTAGCTCGAGC